>CAKRTZ010000003.1 GCA_934402515.1 uncultured Lachnospiraceae bacterium | reverse complement strand
ACGCATTCTCTGTTAACGTTCTTTCCTTAAATCCCACTTTTTCATAACATTTCTTCGCACCAGGATTTTCCGGAAAAACATTCAAATGTACACTCATATTCAGCTTGAATCATCTTGAAAAACACCGGATGAAATGCTTCAAAAAATCATCCAAAATCAGTAAAAACGAGTGTATACCACCTGTATATCACTTGTGTATCACGTGTATATAACGACCTCAAAACAACGTAAATTATCTTCTATTTATGAATATTCTGACAATTCTTTTGTCATTTCAGTACCTAAAGAAAAGCCCCAGAAATTCAACATTTCCAGGACTTCTCAATATCTTATATTATCTTAGAAATTCTTAATTAGCTGTTAATCGTAGATTAACATACACCCTGAGCTAACATAGCATCTGCGTAGGTTTTCAGCATTTTAGCCACTTCCAAGCACTTTTGTCGCCCACCTGTCGCCTACTATTTTCTGATAATTGAGTTCAGTTCAATTTATCTTCCTCTTTTTCGATGCAGCGAATTTGTAAATTCCTGATTATCAGCTTCAGTTTTTAATTTAACCTTTTCTTCTGACGGTCTGAAATGCTCAATAAATTTCTCCACGTTATCTTCATTGACAGTTCTTCCATATATTTCTTCTGCCTCTAACGCAGCAATTTTATTTGCCTGCTCTTCCTTTTTTATACTATAAAATAAATCTTCTAAGTCATCACTTGCAAATATACTTTTGATTTTATCTGCTATATCTGAATGAATATCTTCACCATATAAACTTTTATACGCTTCATTTAGGATCTGAAAATTTAATGTTCTATCCATCTCCTGATGTTCTTTGATGATACCGACTATATCCGACAAATCATTTTTATAGCTTCTGGCTGATCTTACTTTCATCGCTAAAAGATATTCATCTGATACAGTTCTTACACTTAGGCAGTTGCAAAATTTTTTATAAAAATGACTGCATTCAATTAATTTATGGCTATAAGAAGATGTATTCTTGAAATCATCATTCAACCAACCATCCCCCAAATCATTTTCATCTCCAACTCGATTAATAACTTCCTTCATTGATGAAGCTGCTCTTATAATGCTGTCAATATCTGTCGTGGTATCCCTGAAATTATAATTCATGATCATAGATGCACCACCAACAATAATAATTTCGGCTTCCGGGTTAGCTCTGTTTGCCTTCTTATATTCTTTAGCAACCAAGTATAAATAATGATCAATATTTGACCGATTAAATTCAAACGACATCCTCAATATTCCTTTCTATTATATTATGGCGGAAGAAAAAGGCACCACATTGGTCATGGCTGCAAATTTTTACTGCCTCATCTCTATTTTTGTGACTATGCTCAATTTTATCTAATAAGATAATTCCTTCGGGATATAAAATTTTTTCTAGTTTACAAGCTCGTATTTTTGCATATCCTTCATACAACATAACACCATTTTTCCATGAGATGTAGTCTATCATTGCAAGTGTATAAAGGGCTTTGTCATACTCATGGTTATTCCATAATACCATAACAAGATTAACTCTCATTACCTTACTGATAAATTCATAATCTCCGTCAAAATGATACATATGACATATTTCGGAGCGGAAAACATCGTAAGATAGTTTTCCACCCAATAGTCGCTTTAATCTCATATCATATTTTTCTTTAGCCAAAGTTTTCACTATCCCACCTGCTTTCTTTATTCGTACAACATTTCCACTATCTTACTGGCTAATGCCTGTAAAATTTTCATTCTTTTTCCTTATTATATGTACTAACCTCGAGATTTTCAATACATGTCAATGGTTTTCATTTTTATAATCAAGTATTTTCACAATAAAAAATACCTAGCAGGTTTGTCGCCCACGTGTCGCCCACCTGTCGTCCACGTGTATCCCACTAGGTATTTTACCTTTAGCTAATTTTTATTGTCAGAATTTTTTGATAATTTAAATCCTTGAAAATCCAGCATATATGCGTGTTTCAACGGATTAGCAAACACCCTGAGCCAACATAGCATCTACAACCTTCTCAAAGCCTGCAATGTTTGCACCTGCTACATAATCGGTCTTGCCGCCAACGGTCATGTTGTATCTCTTAGCAGCATCGCTGATGTTTGCATAGATGGTCTCCATAATTCCTTTGAGTTTTCCGTCTACTTCCTCGAAAGTCCAGGAAAGTCTCTCGGAGTTCTGGCTCATCTCTAATGCGGAGGTAGCTACACCACCTGCGTTTGCAGCTTTACCACCTACGAACAGAACACCATTCTGCTGTAAGTATTTGGTAGCCTCTAAAGTGGTAGGCATGTTTGCACCCTCGGTTACGGAGATAACGCCGTTGGCAACCAGTGCTTTTGCATCCTCTAAGTCTAACTCATTCTGGGTTGCGCAAGGCAGTGCCAGGTCACCCTTGATGGTCCATACGCCGTGCTCGCCGTTCTCTTTTACATGGTACTCAGCGCTGGGTCTAGCTGCTGCATAAGCATCCAGACGTGCACGTTTTACTTCTTTTACTTCTTTTAATAAAGCAACATCAATTCCTTCGGGATCATAAATCCAGCCGGTGGAATCAGAACAGGTTACACATTTAGCACCCAACTCCTGTGCTTTCTCGATGGCATAGATTGCTACGTTACCAGCACCGGATACGATACAGGTTTTGCCTGCGATGTCGATGCCGTGGTCTTTTAATAAAGCGTTGGTTAAATATAACAGACCATAACCGGTAGCCTGGGTACGGGCAAGGGAACCACCATAGGTAAGTCCTTTACCAGTGAGAACACCCTCATAAGAACCGCGAATTCTCTTGAACTGTCCGAACATGAAACCAATTTCTCTTGCACCGGTTCCAATATCACCAGCAGGAACATCCACATCTGCTCCGATATATTTGCAAAGTTCTGTCATAAAGCTCTGGCAGAATGCCATAATCTCTCTGTCGGATTTGCCCTTAGGATCGAAGTCAGAACCACCTTTACCACCACCGATAGGTAGAGTGGTCAGGGAGTTTTTGAATACCTGCTCAAAACCTAAGAATTTGATAATACCAAGATTTACAGAGGGATGAAGTCTCAAACCGCCCTTGTAAGGTCCGATAGAGTTGTTAAACTGTACACGGAAACCTCTGTTTACCTGTACCTGTCCCTTGTCATCCACCCAGGGAACACGGAACATGATCTGACGATCCGGCTCAGTGATTCTCTCCAGAATTGCGTTCTTTCTGTACAACTCCTCATTTGCATCGATTACAGGTCTTAAAGAATCAAGAACCTCGGTTACTGCCTGTAAGAACTCAGGCTGGTCGGCATTTTTCTTCTTTACTACTTCGAGTACCTCATCAACATATGACATTGTTATGCCCTCCTTAGATTTAATATGTCTTAACTACAACCAAAGCCCTGGCGGTAAACCAATCACTTTGTTCGTTGACGCTTTTTACGTTCCTATTATAGTACGATGAAAAAAAACAGGCAAGGCACTTTATTGATGTGAACAGTAAAAGTTTTTGGCAATTTTTTATGCAGATTGTACAATGATACTGGTATACTTGTATACGATATAGAAATTTTACTAGAGATATTCTCTCCATTTCTGCACACTTTTCTCTTCAAAATCCATTAATTCTTTGGCAAACTCCACTGTTGCGGCATCGGCACGTTCATTATGTTTTAAAATCTTAAACATATCGGTAATTCCCCGATTGCTTCCCTGAATCATCATCTCTGCCACATGGCTGTTGCTGGTGTTAAACATGGTGGAGGCTTCGATGGAGGCATTTAACATCATGTCCTGGATCTTACTGCCCCGGTACTGTTCTGCGTCGGCATCCACCAGTCTTTTGCTAGCTCGGTTATTCAGTTCTCCGTATTTTACCGACTGTCTGTCCAACTGCCTGGAAATTTCCTCATCCATGACCTTCTCCGATAATGCATGAATGGCTTTTAATCCCATGGAGGTGTTTTTTTGAATTTCTTTTAAAATCGCTGTATCCTCTTCCCGCATAGCTGTCTCCTTTTTCCAGATTTCTTTTTATTTATTTTGACCAGCTGATGGGAAAATAAACATAGCTGTATAACAAAAGTCAAAAAACCGGAGAGGAAATCCTCTCCGGTCTGAAAACATCTTTTTATGAAAATAATTATTCAACAAACTCGCTCTTTACATAGGCAACCTTGCCGTTGTATTTAATTTTGCACCAGCCGTCTGCCTGCTTGGTAATCAGTTCCAGTTTTTCACCCTGATAAACAACACCGGCCTTTTCTGCGGTTTCACTCTCAGCAGTACGGATATTGACGGTGGTTTTCGCTGTAACATAACCATTGGTTGTCACATTCTGGTCATCTGTGGTGTCGGCATCAGTGGTTGTATTATTGTCTGCCGTTACCGTTGTCTCAGATACTACTTCCAGATACTCACCCTTGATAAAGCCTTCACCGCCTTCAAAGCTGATGCCGATCCAACCGTTTGCCTTAGACTCAATTACATCGAACTCATCACCGCTTTGGGCTTTGCCGATTTTGTCTGCGTTCTCACTGTCAGAACTGCGGATATTTACCGTTGTAGTTGCCTTTACCCGTTGTACTACGGTTTCCACCGGTGCTTCTGCAGTGTCAACTTCGCTATTTTCTCCTGCAGAAGCTTCATCACCGCTTACGGTAGCTTCCTCTGTCTCATTATTTAAATCAGCCAGTTCTGTACCTACTTGGCCGCTGACTACGGAATCCATCTCCACCAGTGCCTGTCTTAACTCATCATTACTTGCCAGAAGCTCATTATATTCGGCAGCAACTTTATTGTTTAACTCAATGACATCATCCTGATGGGTGATCTGATCGATATAATCCTCAACGGCTGCATCGGATTCTCCACGATCTACGATTGTATAGGAACCATCCTCTGTCATGTGTACATAGTAGGATTCCATACCGGGTACTAACTCATCCCTGTCATTCAATTTCAGATAATATTTGACATAGGCTACATAGGAGTTCTCCACAAGGCCGGGCTTGGTATAGACTTCAATCTGGTCGTAACTTTCGATATAGCTGCTTATTTTTTCAAAGAAAAGACGGGCTGTATCAGAAGATCCAATGGCAGGATTTAAAGAAATAATCGTATCCATGTCTCCATCGGCTCTTGCAGTAAAATACTGTTCAAACAACTGATTCAGGACCGGGTAGGCATCCTGTTCCAACGCAAGCTGGGGAACCGCTACTTCTGCAGACTCAACAGACTCCGCTGTCACCTCCACCGTATTTTCCTTGTTGTCTTTTTCGTTGGCACTCATGGCAATGGAGATGGTGATGACTACACACAAAATCAATATGATTGTCATTACAATGCGGTTATGTTCTATAAGTTGATTTTTTATTTGTTCCAATTTCTGTTTCATTTATAATAATCCTTTCTGCATGACCAAAGAACTCTTTTTCCTAAAATAACTATTCAGAGCTTATTCGCAAAATCGTTGGCTATGAATAGTTCCCCAAAAGAAAAATGCACTCGACAGGAATCGAACCTGCATTAAAGGCGTCGGAGGCCTCCGTTCTATCCATTAGACTACGAGTGCATTCAAGTGAAATAACAGACTCATAGGATACGATGCAGTGCAACATATATTACAAATTTGTTAACTCACAAAGAATATCTTATCATATTGACCGGTCATTGTCCAGTCCAGATTTTGTTAATTTATGATTTATGATTCCGTGGTATTGCCCCAACGGTTTTTTAATTTGCTTTGAAGCCGATACAAAGTATTCATTGCATCAAGCGGCGTCATGGTGCTGATTTCCAATTCCTTTAACTCTTTAATAACATCCTCATCCGTCACCGTATCAAACAGGGAATACTGAGCCATCTCCATGGCATCCACTTTCTCCTGCTTTTTCTTAGAAGGAGCATCTGTGGGTACGGAAATAGCAATGGATTGCACTTTTTCGATGACATCATTATCCAGAAGCTGTACAAGAATCTCCTTGGCACGGTCAATGACCATATCCGGCACACCTGCCAGTTTTGCTACCTGGATACCATAACTTCGGTCTGCACCGCCCTGAATAATTTTTCGTAGAAAGACAATATCGTCTCCATTTTCTTTTACCGCGATGCAATAGTTATTGACGTTTTCAATTCGTCCTTCCAGTTCTGTCAGTTCATGGTAATGGGTGGCAAACAGGGTTTTCGCTCCTAAAAGTTTCCGGTTGGCAATATGTTCCACCACTGACCAGGCAATGGAAAGTCCGTCAAAGGTTGCGGTACCACGTCCGATCTCATCCAGGATCAGCAAACTCTGAGGTGTTGCATTTCTTAAAATATTGGCAACTTCATTCATCTCTACCATGAAAGTACTCTGCCCGCTTGCCAGGTCATCGGAGGCACCCACACGGGTAAAAATCCGGTCCACCACACCGATGTTAGCACTTTTTGCCGGGACAAAACAGCCCACCTGTGCCAGTAAGACAATCAATGCGGTCTGTCTCATGTAAGTGGATTTACCTGCCATATTGGGACCAGTGATAATGGCAATCTGGTGCTTATTGTTGTCCAGATAGGTGTCATTGTCAATAAACAGATCGTTGTCGATCATCTTTTCCACTACAGGATGGCGTCCGCCCTTAATATCAATGACTCCCTTTTCATTTAACTTGGGACGGACATAATGATTCCGTTCACTCACCAGGGAAAGGTTTGTGTATACATCCAGTTTGGCGATGGCTTTTGCCGTGCGCTGAATCCGTTCCATCTCTGCGCCGATGGCATCACGAATCTGACAAAAGCAATCATACTCCAGAGTGGAAAGTTTATCCTCGGCATTGAGAATGGTGTCTTCCAGTTCCTTTAATCGAGGAGTCGTGTAACGTTCTGCATTCGTCAGTGTCTGTTTACGGATATAGTCTTCCGGGACCAGATCCTTAAAGGAATTGGTCACTTCAAAGTAATAGCCGAATACTTTATTGTATTTGATACGCAGGTTCTTAATGCCGGTGCGTTCTCTGTCCTGCTCTTCCAACTGTGCCAGCCAGTTTTTCCCTTCGGTTTTGGCATTGCGCATATTGTCGATGGTTTCATTAAAACCTTCTTTGATCATGCCGCCTTCACGGATTAACAGCGGAGGCTCCTCCACAATACTATCTTCAATCAGATGAAACAGATCTTCCAGTCCATCAATTTCTTCGTAGAGCTCCGTGAGTTCCGCCACCTGAAAATCCTGCAGTACCATTTTAATAGAAGGAAGCATCTGCAAAGAATTACGCAGTGCAATCAAATCTCTGGGATTCGCCGTCTTATAACTGATTTTACCCATCAGGCGTTCCAGATCATAGATGGGATTTAAATATTCCCGCAGTTCATCTCTTGCAACGGCATTTTTACAGAAGGCTTCAATGGCATCCAGCCGGGCTTCCATTTGTCCTTTATCTAAAAGGGGCTGTTCGATATAATGCCGGAGTGTCCGGGCACCCATGGCAGTTTTTGTGTGATCCAATACCCAAAGAAGGGAACCACGCTTACTCTTTTCCCGCAGAGTCTCTGTCAGTTCCAGATTCCGTCTGGTAGAACTATCCAACAGCATATATTTGCTGGTGAGATAAGGGTAGAGATGGGTAAAATTGTCCAGTGATACCTTCTGGGTTTCCAGTAAATATTGCAATAAGGCTCCTGCGGCTACGATTCCGGTAGGGAAATCCTCAATGCCAAGTCCAGTCAGCACATTTACTTTAAAGTGCTTCAATAGAGCCCGTTTGCATCCATCCTCGTCAAACATCCGGGCTTCCAGAGGATTGATACAAATATGTAATCTTCCCTTTAAATCCTCCACATCCACACCACTCACCAGAAAGGCGTCATTGCAGATAATTTCAGAGGGGCTGTATTTATAAATTTCATCCAGCAGTTTTTTTACATCGTCTACTTCGGTAAGATAATAGTCCCCGGTCAGGATATCTGCAATGGATACACCGATGCGATCCTGCATATAGGCAACGGACATCAGATAGTTATTTTTTGATTCCTCCAGGGTCTGGGTATTCAGGTTTGTGCCGGGAGTCACCACCCGGATTACCTCCCGTTTTACTAACCCCTTTGCCAGTTTCGGGTCCTCCACCTGCTCACAGATTGCTACTTTATAACCCCGGGAAACCAGACGGGACAAATAGACTTCGGCTGCATGATAGGGTACGCCGCACATGGGGGCGCGCTCTTCCAAACCGCAGCTCTTTCCTGTCAAGGTCAGTTCCAGTTCCTTTGATACAATTTTAGCATCATCAAAAAACATTTCATAAAAGTCACCGAGACGATAAAACAGAATACAGTCTTTGTATTCTTCCTTTGTCTTCAGATACTGCTGCATCATGGGGGTGACTTCTGTCATATCCGGCATGTATTTTTATCCTCGTTTTCTATAAACTCTGTTTTCTGAATTCCGGTGGACTTTATTTTTCCTGCATTTCCCCCATGTAATAAAATCCTCTGCACTCTTTTAAAGAGACAGGAACGATTTGCCCGATCAGCTCTGCAGAACCCGGAAAATGTACAATGGTGTTGTTGGAAAGTCTGCCATTGACCAGATGGGGATCATGTTCATTGATTTCTTCCACTAAGGCATCCATTACCTGTCCCTGGTAGCGGGATACTCTGTTTCTGGCAGTTTCCTGCACCACCTGTAACAAACGGTCAAAATTTTTCTTTACTTCCTCTTCGGGTACCTGGTTTTCCATGGAAGCAGCAGGAGTTCCGGTCCGTTTGGAGTAAATAAAAGTAAAAGCATTGTCAAATTCAACCTGCTTTACCACATCAATGGTTTCCTCCACATCCGCAGCAGTTTCGCCTGGAAATCCTACAATAATATCCGTTGTGATTGCCATATCCGGCAGTTCCCGGCGGATTTTTTGTGCCAGTGCCAGGTAGCTTTCCTTGGTATACCGTCGGTTCATGGCAGTGAGAATTTTGGTAGAACCGGATTGCAGAGGTAAATGCAAATGACGGCAAACCTTGGGATTTCTCTTCATCACCTCGATCAATTCGTCGGATAAATCTTTGGGATGGGAGGTCATGAAACGGACACGCTGTAATCCCTCAATCCCACATACCTGTTCCAGGAGCTGGGCAAAAGTAATGGGCTCTGACAGATTTTTTCCATAGCTGTTGACATTTTGGCCTAACAGCATGATTTCTACGACCCCGTCTGCCACCAGGCGCTCAATTTCCCGTAAAATATCCTTGGGCTCCCGACTCTTTTCCCGTCCCCGTACATAGGGTACGATGCAGTAGGAACAGAAATTGTTGCAGCCAAACATAATATTGATCCCGGATTTAAAACGGTATTTCCGCTCCACCGGAAGGGTTTCCACAATCTGGTCGGTGTCTTTCCAGATGTCAATTAACATCTCACCGGGATTCTCGAATACCCGGGTGAGATACTCCGGGAATTTATACAAATTGTGGGTTCCGAAAATCAAATCCACAAAACGATAACTGGTTTTTACTTTTTCGATAACAGACTCTTCCTGCATCATACATCCGCAAAGGGCTACCTTCATATGGGGATTGCGGCGTTTGTTGCCGTTGGCAACCCCTAGATGTCCATAAACTCTCTGGTTTGCGTTATCTCTTACCGTGCAGGTGTTATAAATAAGAAAATCTGCCGCTTCATCATCCTCGTGGATTTCATAGCCTGCCGCCTCCAGTACGCCTGCTAATTTCTCAGAGTCTCTGGCATTCATCTGGCACCCAAAAGTAATGACCGATGCAGTCAACGGACGTCCCAGTTTTTCACTCTCTGCCTGTACATATTTTTTTGCCTGTTCGATATATTGATCCATGAGTTTCCTGCTTTCTTCTAAAGATACAGAGTGTATTATACCGTACCAACCATCTTTTTGCAAATAAAAAGGGACGGTGCTATGCCGTCCCTGAAAGGTTCCTTATTTCTGTTCCGCGTAAATGGAGACAATATTTTTCAGAATTTCCACAATGGTTTCCATATCTTCCGCACAGGCAAATTCCTGTCTGCCGTGGAAGTTTTCTCCACCGGTACAAAGATTGGGACAAGGCAGCCCCATAAAGGAAAGTCTTGCACCGTCTGTACCACCGCGGATTGCCACTACCTTGGGAGTAACCCCGGCCTTTTCCATCGCTTCTTTTGCATTGTCGATGAGATGCATGTGGGGTTTGATCTGTTCTAACATGTTGTAATAGGAATCTTTGACCTCGGGAAGGAATAATTCCTGACCGTACTTCTCATTTAAAAACTCTGCCGTTTTCATGAACAACTCTTTTTTTCGTTCAAATTTCGTTCTGTCATGGTCGCGGATAATATAAAACAGGGTTGCCTGCTCCACATCTCCCTGAATGCTGTCCAAATGGAAAAATCCCTCGTAGCCTTCGGTATACATGGGATTCTGTTCCACAGGTAGAAGGTGTTGAAACTCCATGCCAAGTAAAATCGCATTTAACATTTTATTTTTTGCAGAACCGGGGTGGACACTTCGTCCTCTGACAGTCAGCTTACCGGAAGCAGCGTTAAAATTTTCGTATTCCAGTTCTCCTAAGGCACCCCCGTCCACGGTATAGGCAAAGTCTGCATCAAACCGTTTCACATCGAAGTGATCCGCACCACAGCCAACTTCTTCATCCGGGGTAAAACCGATTCGAATGGCACCATGAGGTATTTCCGGATGTGCCAGAAGGTATTCCACCATGGTCATAATTTCTGCTATGCCTGCCTTGTCATCTGCACCTAACAGAGTCTTACCGTCTGTAACGATCAAAGTCTCACCAATATAATTATTTAATTCCGGGAACTCTTCCGGATTTAAGGTAATGCCCAATTCCGAATTCAAGAGAATGGTTGTTCCGTCATAGTTTGCTATCATCCGAGGTTTTACATTGGTACCGGAAACCGCAGGTGAAGTATCCATATGGGAGATAAAGCCTAACTTCGGAACTTTTTCATAACCGGGGGTGGCCGGAATTCCTGCATAAACATAACAGTGTTCTGTGTCAAAGAAAAGCTGGTCTTCTGCCATACCCATTGCCTTTAAATCAGCCAGTAATTTATGGGCGAGATCATATTGTTTATCTGTTGTAGGGCATTTTTGTTCTGCCAGTTCCTCACAGGACTGGGTATCAATTTTTACATACTCTAAAAAATGGTCAATTACACTGCTCATCTTTTACAACTCCTTTGCTTCATAGAGATAGGCATTTCCTTCTTTTCCAACCCGTTCCACAACTCCTAAGTCATACAGAATATTCAAAACGGTTGCCGCAGAATTCCGGGTCATTTTCGTACATTTTGCAAACTGGGCAGAGGTGAAATGTTCCAGTTCATAGGGAACAAACTGGAGGTAATCTTCTTTCCGTTCCAGATAAATTTCATCAAACAACCCGGTGGGCAGCCGGTCAAAACGTGTCGAACCCTTCTTTTTATCATGGCTCCAGCCATTTAACATCCGATATTCCTCGGTGTCAAACAAAACTAAGCGGATTCGCAGATTGGGGTGGGTCAAAAAAGGTTTAATTTTATACAATTCCCGGAACACCACATAGGGCGTTCCGGTTTTGGGACTTTTTCTTTTTCTGGATAATTCTCCGGTTTCCGGATCAACCCAGATCATGTATTTCTCGTGAGGAATAGGATACACTACGGTCACCACATAGTCCTGTAAAAAGGCATTAAGTTTCTCACGGAGTTTATCGAAATGTGCCGTCTGGATTTCGATAATTTCTTCTTCAATACAAATATCTGCAAAAAAGCGGCCGATTCTGACTTCCTGATTTTCTTTTCCCGGTGCATAATATTCTTTCAATACGGCATGTACTGTCTTTTCAGAAAGTTCTCCAATGCGGTTTCGCTCTTTTTCCGTAACAATAATGTCGTTGCAGATTTTATCAAAACGACGTTTATCTTCCTCTGTAACTGGCATGGCCGGCCTTCTCCTTATGGACGGATCTGACCGTTGCCGTAGATACGGTATTTATAGCTGGTAAGTTCCCGAAGACCCATAGGACCTCTGGCGTGGAGCTTCTGTGTACTGATACCGATTTCCGCACCGAACCCAAATTCGCCGCCATCTGTGAAGCGGGTGGAAGCATTCCAGTAAACACAGGCTGAATCAATTTCATTTAAAAACTGGCGGGCAGTCTCTTCATTTTCCGTAATAATACTTTCCGAATGTCCTGTACTATAATGATTGATATGAGAAATAGCTTCTTCCACACTGTCCACGGTTTTCATGGAAATGATATAGTCCAGATATTCGGTCCCAAAATCTTCCTCGGTAGCCGGTTCACAGTTGATATGTGCCTGTACTGCCTCATCTCCACGCATAGTTACCCGTTTTTCCTGCAATGCTTTCTGTAGAGCGGGAAGAAAAGTATCCAGAATATCTCTATGTAAAACCAGAGATTCACAGGCATTGCACACGCCGATGCGCTGGGTCTTGGCGTTGATGATGATGGGAATGGCTTTTTCAAAATCCGCATCTTTATCCACATAGATATGACAGTTTCCTGTGCCGGTTTCGATTACCGGAATGGTACTGTTTTCCACTACAGCGCGAATCAGTCCGGCGCCGCCTCTTGGAATCAGTAAATCCACATAGTCTTTACAGCGCATAAATTCTCCCGCGGTCTCCCGGGAAGTATTTTCAATCAGTTGGACTGCCGTCCTGGGTACCCCTGCTGTTTCCAGACCGATCTGTAATGCTTTGATAATTGCCTTGTTTGACTCAATGGCATCGCTTCCACCTTTTAGGATTGCCGCACTTCCTGCCTTAAAGCAGATACTGAAGGCATCCGCCGTTACATTGGGACGCGCTTCATAGATGATTCCAATGACACCAAAAGGCACTGTCACCTTTTCCAGTTTTAGTCCATTGGGTAAAATAGTGGTTTCCAGAATGGTTCCCACCGGATCCGGCAGCTTGGAAACCTGTTCAATTCCCGTGGCCATTCCATCAATTCTTTTATCCGTCAGCTTCAGTCGGTCTAACATGGCCGGGGACATTCCGTTTTTCTCACATCGCTCATAATCCCTGCGGTTTGCTTCCAGAATATCCTCCCTATGGGTACGGAGCTGCTCTGCACAGCATCGGAGTGCCTTATCCTTCTGCAACGTGGACATTTTCTGTAACAAAAGTTTGACTTCCACCGCCTGTTTACAGATGTTTTCTAATTCCGCTGTCATGGTTTTCATCCTTTCTCTTATAAAATTCCGCTTTCTGTCAGAATCCGGTCTGGTTTCTCATCCTGTTCCCCGGCAGGAATCTCCGGGAAGATCTGACAGGTATACGCCAGTGCCAGGTTTTCTGGTATTTGTCCCTTTTCTTTACACCAGCTGGTAAAGCGGTCATAGAAACCTTTTCCATACCCAAGCCGGTTATGTGCCTTATCAAAAGCCACGCCTGGGTAAATCAGTAAGGTAGTCTTTGCATCGTTCAGATTCCAGATTGTGGGGATTCGGTTTATTGCTGAACCATAGCTTTTCTTATCCGTTTTTCCAACCGGCTCTGGAATCCCCCTATACCCGGGCTTCAGATCTTTCCTGCTTTTTACCTGATAAAAAATCAGATCTTCTCCCACAACCTTTGGGAAAAAAACCTGCTTTTCATCCAGAAGTGCCTGTTCTAAAATATCATAAGTATCTACTTCAGAGCCATAGCTTGCATAGAGAAGTAAATTTTTACATTCTGCATAAGCATCCATTTGTAAAAACAGATCCGTAATCTTCCGGCTGGATGTCTGCTGCTCTTCTGTTGAAAGGGTGTTTCGTATTTGCAGAGCTTCCCGACGCAAAGCTTTTTTTAAGTCATCCATCTTTATTTCTTTTTCTTTCCGAACTTTTCGCCTAAGTTCGTGATCGATCCGTCTTCATTTTGAATATTAATATTATTCAACTGCGCTTTCAGATTTCCACGGACACTGGCAATATAATCCTCTCGAAGCCGCTTCTGTTCCGCTTTTTCTTCTTCGGTTAATCCCTCTTTCTGGGATTTATGATAAAGCTCGTTGATACGGGCTATTTTTTCGTCCATTTTCATTGTCTTGTTCTCCTGTTTTCGACAAAAATTGTTTGCCAATCTATTTTCTGATTATAGCACAACCGGTTTTAAATGTCTTTCCGTTCTTGTAAATCTTCTGTTTTGAGGATCCTGCTCCATTCCAAAGTCAGTTGATCCAGACGAAATGCTGCATTGGCTGGACTGGTGGAAGGAAGTTTTACGGCTTGCCTTTTTGTCTGGGGATAAAGATATTTCTGATAAAGCTCCCAGGATTTGTTTCCGTTGGCACAAATAAGCTGAATATCTGCGTGATTTAAAATTTTGGAGATATCATTGGGCACCACATCCCGGATGCTGGAATCGGAGGAACCGGTAATGCTGCAGCTCCCAATGACATCCCACAGGGCAATATGATGCGTTAAAAGCATTGTTTTCTTTTCATTCATCGTTTCCGGTACAGGACACTTCAGAATATTTGCCAGCACTTTCCAGAATCGATTCTGTTTATGTCCGTAGAAAAATTGAACTTCTCTTGATTTTACAGAAGGAAAGCTTCCCAGAATCAATATTCTGGAGTTTTCATCATAAACCGGCTCAATATTATGAATTTGATGGGAGTATTTTTCTTTTTCCATTGTTTGCACACAGGCTCCTTATTGTTCAAGATCAAAGGGTCGGAATCTTGCCCCGATCACTTCCGCTACCCGCAGTCCATCCATGGCCGCAGAGGTGATTCCTCCTGCAAATCCGGCACCTTCACCACAGGGGTACAATCCCTGTATTTCACTCTGCAATTCTTTGTCTCTACAGATGCGCACCGGGGAGGAGGTCCGGCTCTCAATTCCACTGACCAAAGCTTTCGCATTGGCAAAGCCCTGTAAAATATGGTCAAAATGTTCCATGCCCTCCACAAATGCCTGGTTCATTTCGGCGGTGAGGATTTCATGGACGGGTGCTTCCTGAATCGCTCCCTTATGGCAGGGCTGAAAATTCTCGTAAAAGGTCTCTCCATGGTTGGAGGCTGGCTCTCCGGTAACGGCTTCCTTGAAATTGCCATAGGTTTCCACAGGAACCTTTCCCTGTCCCAGCTCCCAGGCTTTTTTTTCTAACGCCCGCTGAAAGGCGATGCCACCTAGAGAACTGGTATCAGGGTAATCTTCCGGGGACACGGAGACGATGATGGCACTGTTGGCATTGGCACCATCACGCTTACTGTAACTCATGCCATTCACTGCCACCATTCCCTCTTCCGAAGAAGCGTTTACCACATAACCGCCGGGACACATACAGAAAGAATAAACGCCCCGCCCCGTGGATGTCTTCGCCGTTACCTTATAGGCTGCGGTGGGCAATCCACTTTCTTCATGAGTGCGGCCGTATTGATCCATATCAATCAGATGCTGGGGATGTTCTACCCTAAATCCCACCGCGAAGGATTTCGCCTCCATGGCAATTCCTCTGTTTTGCAGCATCTGGTAGGTATCTCTGGAACTGTGTCCAATGGCAAGAATACAGATGGAAGTATCCAGATGCTCTTTTTCATTCACCTGAACGCCTGTAATCCTGCCTTCTTCTATGATGATATCGGTTACTTTGCTGTGAAATCTGATTTCTCCGCCATGCTCCTGAATTGTTTTCCTCATGTGTATGACCACATCAGTCAATACATCCGTACCGATATGCGGTTTGGCATCGTATAAAATACGTTCCGGTGCGCCTGCTTTCACAAAGATTCGCAGAACTTCTCTTCCGCGGCCGTCCTTATCCTTAACCAGGGTATTTAATTTTCCATCGGAAAAAGTACCGGCACCGCCTTCTCCAAACTGTACATTAGATTCCGGTTTTAGCACGCCTGTTTTCCAGAACTGTTCCACATCCTGCTGTCGGTTCTCTACATTTGCACCACGTTCCAGAAGAATGGGGCGATATCCATGAAGGGCAAGCATATATCCGGCAAACAGTCCACAGGGACCGGTTCCCACAATCACAGGGCGATGGGAAAGGGGGGCCTCTCCTGCCTGGGGAAAGGAATAAACCTGTGGTGTTATTTTCTGCACCTGATTTTTATCTTTTACCCGTTTAAGATAAAAATCTTCCTTTCCTCTTAACTGGACATCCACGGTATAGCTGTAAACAATATCCGTTTTTTTGCGGGCATCAATGGAGCATTTTAAAATCTGAAGCTGTTCAATGGCTCCCTGCTCACATCCCAGAACCTTCCCGGCTTTTTTATGCAGAGCCTGATAAAGCTGTTCTCCCTGCACAGAGGGAGGCAGTTTCAGCTGATTGATTCGAAGCATTCTATTCCTCTTTCTCTTTCCTTTATTCTCTTGTTTCTAAGCTAGATTGTACTTGCTGATTCACCGGCAATCCAGCCACTTGTCCATGCCCATTGGAGATTATAACCGCCACAGATACCATCCACATCCAGCAGTTCTCCGCACAGGAAAAACCCGGGCACTTTTAATGACTGAAAGTTTTGGTCAATCTCCTCTAAAGGGATGCCGCCTGCCGTCACCTGTGCCTGGGTAAAATCATTTAACCCGGTGGCATTCACCGGGAAATGTTTCAAAGTCTGTAACAGTGCTGTGGCATCCGGAAAAGATATCCGCTGTTCCCATTGCAAGCCCTTTTGTTTTAAGATGCAGGCAAGCAGTTTACTGTTGACCATGCCCATAAACAGGTTTGCCAAAATCAGGGATTCTGTCACCGTGTTTCTTAATCGTGTCTGTAATTGCTGCTGTAGATATTCTTCTGTAAAATCCGGCAAAAAGTCCAGTTCCAGTGGCACACCGTTTTCTTTGACTGACCCTGTGTTATGTAAACTGTTAAGGTGTTCTCCGATTACATGGCTGACCTGAAAAGTAGGAATTCCGGAAATGCCATAATCGGTCAACTGGACCTCCCCGGTGTTTTCTGTCAGAATTTCCTTCCTGTCCTGGGATAACACCCGCACTGTGGCAGCTGTCCGGATTCCTGCCCATTCCGAAAAGAAAATTCCTTCACATTTCACGCCACATAAAGAAGGACGACAACCGGTTACATGATGCCCAAGTCCCGCAGCCAATGTGAAACCACTGCCATCTGACCCCAGCGCCGGTGCTGCTTTTCCGCCTCCGGCAAGAATCACCCGGTCAAATAAGGTATGGTTTCGCAAATTTTTCTTATCGCAGTTTTCTCCCGGCTGAAACACCAGCTGAAACCGTCCATCAGGGCGCTTTTTCACTGCCAGTACCTGCACATCACAGAAAATCGTTGCATTCACCTGTTTTAATTTTCGGGTCAAGAGTTCAACCACAGTGCCTGCCTGTCCGGAATAAGGATAAAGGTAGCCTTCCCGGCTGCGGATTAACATCCCCTCCTGCTCAAAGAAGGTACAGATTTTTCTTACACCTATCCGTTGCAGTGCCTGTTCCACTTTGGAAGGCTCTTTTGTATAAAAACCATCCTTTATCTGAAATGTCGGATCCAGCATCTTCTGATTGGAAAAATTACAATGTCCATTTCCTGTGGCATATATTTTTTTCCCAATTTTTTCTTTTCGCTCAAAACAGGTTACCTCTGCACCCTTTCCCGCTGCCTGGATCGCTGCCATCATGCCGGATGCACCTGCACCGATTACTGCAATTTTCATAGGAATTCCCGAACCTTTCCATAACGCATTCTGTCCCTATCATACCGCTAACTGGAATAAGACTCAAGAAAATTGTACAGGACTTCTTTTCCCTCAATTCTTTTTCCTGTAATAATTTCCTGTTGTAAATCCTCTGGCAAATAAGGAAGATAAATATCAGTGATCTCATATCGGGTTCTTCCGTCCTCACAAAATACAACTACGAAATTATTTTCCACATGAAGAAAAAATACATCCTCTTTATGAGCCTGATAATATTTTGACACGATAACTCTGGATCCGGAAAATTCAGATATTTCCAATGAAACAAAGCCTTTCTCAAGTTCAGCCAAAGGAGGCGATGTCATAAAACTGTCCATTTCACGAAAGAATTGCTCCCTGTTCATTCCGATATAGCTTATGGGGATTTGGCAGAGACTGTCTCTGCTGGTGTTCTGATCCAGATTGAATTCTCTGATCAGATAGATCGTGTCTGCCGTAATGCGGTCAGGTATTGCAGCTGCCGAAATTACCCCGTCCGCTGCCTGCACAGATCCTGTTATGTTTTCTGATTCTGCACTTATTTTTTCTTTTGCAATTTGCTGGTATTCCGCAGGATGCTTTACGTTGTAATCTTTCCCCGGATAAAAAGTCCGCTGTCCCCATGCTCCCAGACAAATGCCGCCCCCCAGACAGACCATCATGCAAAAAAATAAGCTGATACTCTTTAAGAATTTCATACGCAACTCCTCAAGGATAGTATCAGCTTTTTCTTTTTCTTTATTCTGTGAACATGTAATTATTCGTTAGAAAGCAGAATCCGGTCATTGTCTAAAGCTTTTCCGGCGTTAACCTGGAACTGCCGTAACAAATCATCAGTGGTCATGCTCTTTTTCTTTTCACCCTGGACATCAAATACAATCCGACCTGCATCCATCATCAGAATCCGGTTGCCCAGATTCAGTGCCTGCTGCATATTATGGGTGACCATCAGCGTGGTGATGTGGTTCTTTTCCACCACTTCCTTCGTAATCTCCAGCACCTTATCCGCCGTTGCAGGATCCAGGGCAGCGGTATGTTCATCCAGCAACAATAATTTGGGACAATTCATGGTGGCCATCAGTAAGGTGAGTGCTTGTCGCTGACCACCGGATAAAAGTCCTACCGGCTGTTTCATCCGGTCTTCCAGACCCATTTCCAGACGCGCCAGTTCCTCACGGAACCGTTCTTTATCCGCTCTGCTGATGGTTCCAAACCAACCGCCGTGTCCACAGGCAAGTGCCAGGTTTTCCTCAATGCTCATTCCGGGGGCACTTCCCCGCATGGGATCCTGATATAACCGTCCAATCTGTCTTGCACGGGCATGTACCGGCAGGAAGGTCACATCCTGTCCGTCCAGATAAATGGTACCCTTATCCGTGAGAAAATCGCCACAAATGGCATTAAACAGAGTGGATTTACCCGCACCGTTACTGCCGATGATCGTGGCGAAATCCCCTGATTTTAAATGAAGGGACAAGTCATTCATGGCGGTTTTTTCATTGACTGTACCAGGATTGAAGGTTTTGGAAATATGCTGGATGTTAAGCATGGGTGCTACCCCCTTTCCGGTGTGCCAGCCAACGTTTCACCGTAGGCCATTGTTTCTTTAAATAAGGTCCTGAAATTGCCAGAATAACAATGACAGAGGATACCAGTTTCAGCATGAAAGCAGGCATATTAAGCCGCAGGGCAACCGCATAAATCACGCGGAAAATAACAGAGCCTAACACCACGCCAATGGCTCTGGTACAGATGCCGCCTTTTCCCATAAAGGTTCCTCCAATCAGGAGGGACGCCAGTGCAATGGTTACCACGCCACTGCCGATGTCAATGCTGACGGATTTCTGCGCCTGCCCCAACAGACAGCCGGACAGTCCGGTAAAGGCATTTGCCACGCAAAGTCCTACGGTGGTGGTAAAAATCGGGTTGATGGAGGAAGAACGCACCATATCCGGATTATTTCCGGTGGCACGGATAGCCAGTCCCAGCCGGGTTCTGAGAAACAGGGTCAGAAACAAAACCACCAGTGCCACTGCGATTAACACAACAATTAATGTCTGCTTATCGTGGAACGGTGTAACTGCCAGAAATGCTTTCATTCTGGTAAATACGGTGTCCGTTTTGTTCATATTTAAAAGGGAAGAGCCGCCCATCACCGCAATATTGATGGAATACAGACCGGTATTCACGATAATTCCGGCTAACAGGCTGTCAACGCCCATCCGGGTCTGCAGAAAAGCAGTCACAAAGCCAGAGCAGATTCCTGCAAGCATGGCTGCAAAAATTGCCAGGAAGGGATGACCGGAGATTGCCACAACGGCTCCTACGGCAGCCCCAAGTGTAAAGCAGCCGTCCGTGGACAAATCGCACACATTCAGCATGGAATAGCTTAGAAACAGTGCCAGAACCGTGAGGGAGTAAATCAGTCCCAGTTCCAGTGCCGTCTGTCCCAAATTTAATACAGCGGTGAAAGACATGGTTGTTCTCCTTTTTGCGAAAGCTTACTCAAAGCTCTCTGCGGTAGTAATCTCGTTCACTTTGGTGCAGAAGGGAGCAAAAGACTCCTTGATGGTTTCAAAATCCCAGCCGATTTCTGCACAGGTCTCGGTATTGATGGTGGCCGAGCCATTGTCAAAGGTCATAACAGCCAGGCTTGCAGGGTCTGCACCGTCTACCAGAATCTGTTTGACCATATTGGCAGTCTCCACACCAAGGTTTGCGTAGTCAACGCCATAGCCCAGGAAAGCACCGTTTAAAGCGAAGGAATCAGCACCTGTGTACTGGGGAATTCCAGCCTGGGCCAATGTCTCATAGATGGAAAGCTCAGCAGTCATAATGGTGTTGTCGGTAGGGGTAAATACGGCATCAACGCCATCGGCTACCAGTGCCTCTGCTGCTAACATTACCTCGGAGTTGTTGGTTCCGGTGCGCTCTACATAGGAAACGCCTTTTTTGTCCAGATAATCTTTTGCCATCTGAATCGGTCTTGCAGAGGAATCCTGTCCCTGGTCATATAACAGACCGATGGTTTTTGCCTCCGGGTCTGCGGTAAAAATCAGATTGAAAATGGCATCGGTATCCAGATAGTCGGAGGTTCCGGTAATGTTTGCACCGGGAGCATCCATGCTCTCTACCAGTCCTGCGCCCTCCGGATCAGAGACAGCGGAGAAAACAACGGGAATCTGGTTATCCTCGGTAGCTGCCTGCATCTGCATGGCAACGGGGGTTGCCACACCAATCATCAAATCCACATCGTCTGCGATAAAGTTCTCAATAATCTGGTTCATCACTGCGGCATCCGCATTACAGTTGTCATAGGAAACCTCAAAAGTGACACCGTTTTCGGTGCCCAGCTCTTCCAGTCGGGACTGGATGTTCTCCACAATCTGGTTTAAGGATGCGTCATCCACATAGTTGCAGATACCGATTTTGTAAACAGCGCCATCGGTTGTTACAGCGGCGGTATCCTCTGCTGTGGTTTCTTCCTGGGCAGTGGTCTCTGCACTTCCGGTCTCGGCATCACTTGTTGTCTCTGTGCCTGCATTGCTGCTGTTTCCACAGCCGCTCATGGTGGTCATCACACATGCTGCCATTAAGACAGCCAACATCTTTTTCTTCATAATAAATCCTCCTTGTTTTGCAAAGCAAAATGCGAGTCCTCTGACGAGCAGAGGATTTTCCTCCTTGTATCTTCTACAATCCAGTGTATTTTAGCACATTAACGTGATGAAAGCAATCATTTCCTTTCTGCTTTTCCAGATAATCTTCCCGGAGGTTCTGTTCTGCAGCCCGCACTTCCTCCTCAAACTCCCTGGAGGAAACCAGCAGACAGCCCTGCCCTCTGATGATAATCTGTTCCAGTCCATCGGAGGTGGCCACCCGGATCCGGTATCTGCCCTTATTGGAATGGGCAAATTTTTCAATAAACTGGTCGGCGGTCTCCGCCTCCTTGGTATACACCACATGGATATTATGATAATCAAAGTAATCGGTGGCATGCCCCGTCACTTTGTAAGCGTCAAACACCACAATGACTTCACATTTTTTCATTCCCTGATAGTTGCACAAAATGTCCATCAGCTTATCCCTGGCACTATCCATATTACGCTGGGACAGCTCCCGTAGTTCCTTCCAGGCATGGATGACATTGTAGCCATCCACCAGGAGATATTCTTCCCTGATATCAGTACTGGGACGGTATTCCACTTCCCTGGGTTCCGGTGCCGTGATGACTCTCCGGCTGCGGATTCCCTTATGGGGAATGAACTCTTTCTTCCGGTTGGCATAAAGCGTCCGGCTGAGAATCTCGTCCACTTCCTCGGTGCCAATCCATTTTTCCACGGCATGGGCACTGCGGCTGTACACCACCGGCTCCTTTTCTTCTTTACGGATTCCCGCCTCCGGGTTCTGGTACACTGCCTCCAAGTGCATGTAGTCCTGTACTTCGTTCCAAGGTACAATAAAGCCTGCGCCGTGGGCACAGAATACAGAGGAGGAAGGATTCCGCACATCTGCCTCCGGGTCATAGGTGGACTGTTCCAAAACCTCCTGGGTGTTGTGACAGGGGGCATACCCCGCCAGTTCACAGGTAAATTTTCCCAGTCCCTTCGTGTAAGCCACCACCTCGGTCTGGTAGCCGTTTAAGGTGGATACCGGTCCAGAACCACTTAAATATGCCTGCCCGTCTGCCGTATTCTCGATGCGGCAGGAGGCACTTTTCCGCTCCAAATCACTCATTGCCCGTCCAATCACACTTTCGGGAATTTGCAGACGGTAACTGTAATAAGGCTCCAACAGAAGATTTTCTGCCTGCATCAGTCCCTGCCGGATGGCGCGATAGGTTGCCTGACGGAAATCACCGCCCTCCGTATGCTTGGGATGGGCACGCCCGGTCAAAAGGGTAATCCGCATATCCGTAATGGGGGCACCTAGCAAAACGCCCCGGTGGGTGCGTTCCTCTAAATGGGTGCGAATCAGTCTCTGCCAGTTTTTATCCAGCACATCCTCACTGCAGTCAGAGAAAAACTGTAGTCCGCTCCCCAGTTCCCCCGGTTCTAATAGCAGATGCACTTCCGCATAATGGCGGAGAGGTTCAAAGTGTCCCACCCCTTCCACCGTGTTGCCGATGGTTTCCCGGTACACAATCCGTCCCGTTCCAAAGGTAACTTCCACCTTGAAACGCTCCCATATCTGGCGTTTGAGGATTTCAATCTGTACCTCACCCATAAGCTGTGCCTGGATTTCCTTTAACTGCTCATCCCAGAGAATATGCAGTTCCGGTTCCTCTTCCTCAATTTCCTTAAGTTTTGGTAACATCTGGGAGGCATCCACTTCCGGTGGCAGTTCCAGGCGATAGGTGATGACCGGCTCTAAGACCGGTTCCATTCTTTCCTCCTCAGCCCCCAGGCTCTGCCCGCTTTTCGTGCTGTCCAGTCCCAATACAGCACAGATGGTTCCGGCTTGTACTTCCTCTGTGGTAGTATATTTTTCCCCAGAATAAAGACGAATCTGTGTCACTTTTTCCTGTGCCTCTCCCAGCACACTGCGTACCTTCAGACTTCCTCCGGTAATTTTCATCCAGGTCAGACGGTTTTTCTGCTCATCCCTGGAAATTTTATAAATCCTGGCAGCAAATTCCTGCCCGTATTCTTTTGAGAGCACAAGGGAATCAAGACCGTCTAACAATTCTGTAACCCCTTCCATTTTCAGGGCAGAGCCAAAGAAACAGGGGAACAGTTCCCGGTCTGCGATTAACTCCCGTAACTGCAGGGGTTCTATTTTTCCCGTTTCCAGATAGGCGGTTAACACTTCTTCATTGCAGGTGGCTGCCGCCTCCTCAAAAGTTTGTAAATCCACCCCTTCTGCCACAATCTGTTCTTCTTTTATGGAAATGCCGGTAAAGTCCACACAGCGGCTGTCCAGTTTTTTCTGCAAAGAAGTCAGCAACGCCTCCCGGTCCGTTCCGGGCTGATCCATTTTGTTAATGAAAAGAAAGGTGGGAATTTCATAGCGTCTTAACAGTTTCCAAAGAGTTTCCGTGTGTGCCTGCACCCCGTCGGCACCGCTGATGACCAGAATGCAGTAGTCCAGTACCTGAAGAGTTCGCTCCATCTCGGCACCAAAGTCCACATGGCCCGGCGTATCCAGGATGGTAATATCCAGTTCTTTGTACTGCATCCGCGCCTGCTTGGAAAAAATGGTAATGCCCCGGTCTTTTTCCATGGCATCCGTATCCAGGAAGGCATCTCCATGGTCGACCCGTCCTGCTTTGCGGATGGTACCACTCTCATATAACATGCCCTCTGTCAAGGTAGTTTTCCCTGCATCCACATGGGCAACAATTCCAAGTACACACTGTCTGTTCATAGGTTCTCCTGTAAGCAAAATACGCTCCCATCATAAGCAAATCAGGGAGCGTTGTTTTCTCATTAAATTTCCAATGTCATATCTATTTCTTCTTCGGCCTGCTGTTTGAATTCTTCCAACTGTACGGTGCTGACCTCCGGCAGTTCCTCCAGAGACTTCACGCCGAAACTTCGTAAAAATTGTTCCGTGGTTCCAAACAATAGGGGACGCCCTGGCGCATCCTTTCGCCCCAGTTCCGTAATCAGTTCATATTCCAAAAGCCGATTGATGGCGTGGTCACAGCTGACACCACGAATCTTCTCAATTTCCAGTCTTGTAATGGGCTGCTTGTAGGCAATGATGGAAAGGGTTTCCATCAGAGAATCGGTAAGAACCACTTTTCTGGGGGCTTTGGCAATCTTAATCAGATACTCATAAAGTTCCCCTTTAGAACATAACTGCACGCTGTCCTCCAGCCAAATCAGAGAAATTCCCCGGTTTTCCGCCTGGTATTGTTCCGCCATCTCATTCAATATTTGTTTCGTTGCCTTTTTATCTTCTTCAATGACATCTGCCAGTCTGGAAATCTCCACAGATTCCCCCATGGCAAACAGAATTGCCTCGATCACGGCTTGCGCCTTTGCTCTTTCCATCCCTCTATGCTCCTGCTATGTACCTCTTTGTGAAATTACGCCACATCCTTCACGGTAATCTGAATATCATCAAAAAGATTCTCCTGGACGATTCCAATCCGCCCCAGTTTCATCATTTCCAGAATAACCATAAAAGTCACGATGATTTCCACCTTGCTGTGTTGTTTTTCCAACAGATTCCGGAAACTAAAGGTCCGGTGGCTGCGTACATAATCCTCAATGTACACCATTTTGGCATCCATATCAATCTCGTCCTTTTCGATTTTGCCGAAATTGGAGCGGACGGGGTCGATTTTATCCTCCTGGCGTTTTAACATGGACTGAAAAATGTCCTGCAATTTATTTAAGGTCAAATCTCCCAAAAGTTCCTCGTAATTTAAAGGCGGACGGTAGGATGCTACTTCCTTGGGAAGGTTCTTGGCACGGTATAATACCTGTCCTGCATCCATCTGGCGGTCTTTCAGCTCATATGCCATGTATTTGTACATTTTGTACTCCAACAGACGCTCCACCAGTTCCGCTCTGGGGTCTTCTTCTTCCCCCTCCTCGTTCACCTCTCTGGGTAACAGCATTTTGCACTTAATATCCAGCAGGGTCGCCGCCATCACAAGAAATTCGCTCATCACGTTCATGTCTTCCGTCTGCATTTTCCGGATGTAATCCAGATACTGCTCCGTAATCTCCGCGATGGGAATATCGTAAATATCAATTTTATTTTTATCAATTAAATGAAGTAACAGGTCGAGGGGACCTTCAAATACTTCCAGTTTTACAGGAATTGCCATGTGTTTTCTCCTACTCGCTATCAAACCACAAGATATTGTAGCAAAATTAAGTGTAAAACACAAGGAACGCCTGTTCTTTTGGATTTACTTTTTTGTATTCTGATTTTTCTCAGGAGTCAGTTCCAGGCAGATCAGTTCCGCCGGATTCCACACCCGTACCGGTAAGGTATGGGTTCCCAGTCCCCGGCTTAACACCATTTGTGCCTTTCCCTCGTTGAAAAGCCCCGCATCATATTTTGGGAAAAGCCTTAAGGAAGGAGCAATGACGCCACCCAGTCCCGGGAAATTCACAATGCCCCCGTGTACATGCCCGGACAGGGTCAAATCCGCTCCCCAGGCGGCGTAATAGGGGAAATAATCGGGATTGTGCGCCAGAAGGACACGGTACATCCCTTCCTCCGGTTTTCCCAGTAGTTCCGGCAGATAGGTGGTTTCCATGGGTACCTCCGTCAGCCGTTTGTAATAGATATCATGATTCACACAAAGCCCGTAAATGGCGATTCCAAATTTGGGCAATAAAACATGCTGGTTTTCCAGAATCTGTACCCCGGCATTTTTCAATTCCTGCTCGTATTCCCGGTACACATTGCCAAATTTATAAGTGCGCTCTTTCCATTTCTGCTCGTGATTTCCCAGGGCATAGTAAACGGGATATTTCTTTGCCAGCTGCTCGCAGACGGATAACGCTACTGTGTAATTGCAGTCTTTCGTGGCAGTAATCATATCTCCGGTAATGAGAACAGCATCCGGTTTTTCCTCCTCGATGGCACGAATCAGCTTTTCACTGTTTTTGCCAAAGGCTCTGCCATGCAAATCCGAAAGTACTACCATCCGGCAGGATTCCTTAATTCTGGCATCCCGGAAGGTAAAACGATTCTTCCGAAAGCCAATCATGCAGTGAATCCAGCTCACCACTGCGTACAATATAAAAAATCCTAAGACAATAAGGAGTCCTATCCACATAAATCCTATTCTTTCCCGGCTTTGCCGTTGTTGGGATTGTTACCTGTCTTGTTGTTACGGTTGTTTCGTCTCCGGGGCTTACTGCTTTTACCGGTAATGGCAGACACAATCACATTTTTCAGTTTTTCTGAGTTGGCAACCACAATGCCATCGGCGTTTGTCTGGTATTTCCGTCCGGTGATGTCGCAGACACTGGCACCTGCCTCTTTGCAGAGGAACGCACCGGGGAGGATATCCCAGAGGTTGTGGGTTACCAGTACATAGGCATCGGTACGCCCACTTGCCACACTGGTAAGATCAAAGCAGGAGGCACCGAACCCTCTCAGCCGTCCGATTTTATTGTAAAGGCGCTGCTGCATCTGGTAAACTGGCTGTTTTTCCAAGGGCTGTTCATGATTATAATCACTGAAACTCACAATAGTCTGATGAAGATTTTCTTTGGGTGACACGGTAATTTTTTTACCGTTACAGTAAGCGCCTTTTCCCTTGATGGCATAATATTCTTCCCGCAGCATGGGGAGAATAATCACAGACACCACCGGTTTGCCATCCACGCAGAAAGCTCCCTGAAAGCCGAATAGTGGGGAACCTCCCATAAAATTCCAGGTGCCGTCAATGGGGTCAAGCACCCAGGTGCGTTTTCCCAATCCTTCCGTGGGATGGGATTCCTCGCTGAGGATGGTGTCCTTGGGATAATTGCGGCGGATTTCCTCCATCACAAACTGTTCCACATTGGTATCTACGGCAGTCACCACATCATATTCGGCTTTTGCCTTGACATCTTTAGGGGCAGACAAATATTTCCGAAGTGCCATCTTTGCTGTATTTTGTAAAAACGTACATTCTTTCTCGTACATAGTATTCTTCCTTTCTGTGCATGAGGGACTGCACATCTTCTCCGATTTCCGTCTATTATAGCATCTTTTCCCTTTTACGCAAATCTTTAAAGGAAAAAAGTATGGATGGTCTTTTTCAGATAGTCCAGATAAAACGCCTGTTCCACCGGATTTCCGTAAAGGACACAGACCGAACCGATTTCTTTCTCTCCCAGCCGGTATACCACTCTGCCTGCTACCGCTCCTTCCTCCACCGGGGCGGTTACTTTCTCCGGGAGTTGGAGGGTCTTTTCAATCTGATTTAAATCATTTCCGTCAATATCCAGATACCGGAAAGGCTCTTCAATATAGACGGAAACGGTGTCCTCTACCCCACCTTCCACCGGGACAGGCTCCAGGGTATCCTGGTTGGCATCTATATATAGATTGCTGACGCTGTAGCCGTAATTGAATAGTTCAATTGCCGTCTGGTTCCGCACTTCCTTGGTCTCTGCACCCATCACCACTGCAATCAGCTCAATCTCATCCTTGCAGGCGGTGGCGGTAATACAATATTTGGCACGGGAAGTAAATCCGGTCTTCAGTCCGTTTGCCCATTGATATTGCTTTAACAATTTATTGGTGCTGGAAAGGGTAAAGTTACTGCTCCCTCTGGCGGTGGTGTGAGTGATATCCTCCATCCAGATAGTGGTATAGTGAAAAATGTCCGGGTATTTAGTGATTAACTCCCTGGACATCAGTGCCACATCCCGGGCAGTGGTGTAATGCTCTGTGGAGTCCGTCAGTCCGCAGCAGTCCACAAAATGGGTATTTTCCATGCCAAGCTGGTCTGCTTTTTCGTTCATCAGTTTCACAAATTCTTCCTCGGAGCCGGCGATGTGTTCAGCCATGGCGACAGAGGCATCATTGCCGGATGCCACCGCAATGCACTTGATCAGCGTCTCCACCGTCTGGACTTCTCCTTCTTCTAGAAAGACCTGGGATCCACCCATGGATTTTGCTCTGGCGCTGGTGGTCACTTCGTCAGTCAGGTGGATTTTTCCCTGGGAGAGTTTTTCAAAAGTGAGCAGCAGGGTCATTACCTTGGTGACGCTGGCAGGGGGTCTGCACACATCCGCATCCTGCTCCTTGATGACTTTTCCTGTGCTTGCCTCCATGAGTAAGATGGAGGTGGAAGGCACCACACCGTCCACCGCCTCCATATCGGTTGTTGTATCTTCCACCCCCTCCGCCTGCACCACTCCTGTCCATGCTGTCACACTACACACAAAAAGGAACAGCGCTGTCAGTATCCAGGCAAAGCCCGAACGCCTCCAGTCTGTTCCTTTTTTCTTTGATTGTCCGTCCGCTTTCTGCATTTTTTTCATGGGAATCCCCCTGAAATGCTCCTTATTTATTTTTATGTGGGAGTTGGGGGAATATGCAGGGAAAATATCTATCCATCATAAAGTTTCTTTATTGGAATCGGTAACTTTAAACTTATCTAAAAAATCATCATAACTCTTCACCCAGTCAAATTTTGTGGTATCGGATACTGCTTGAAAATGAAATTTGCCACATTTAATTTTTGTTTTTTCTACATTAGTAAGATTACTCCACTCTTTATTTATCTTAGTTTCAACTATAAAATAAATACCAATATTCGTGTCTTTTGTTGTTTCTTTACGGCATACCACGGCCCAATCAGGGCTATAATTTCCATAAGGTGTGTCAATTACAAAACCACCTTTTTTCAGTTTCGTAAAAAGTAATATATTTTCATTATTTTCCAGTCTATGAGCAAACTCCGACTCACCTTCACTATCCAGTTTGTAATATTCATTCATGGCAGAACTTCTGTCAGCCTTTGCCTTGAACACTCTCCATTCCTGCTCAAAATCTGCCTCTGTGATGGTATCTAACTCAAAGATATTTCGCTCATCTAATTCATATCCGTTTATCACTTCATAAGAAGTAATATTGGAAGCCTTTGTATCATTAAGAATTCCTTTGATTAACTGAGTCACTTCATCCAAAATATCCTGATTATTAAGCAGCTTTTCTTCATTAATTTCTTCTCCTTTTGCACCCTAGACTTCGTTACATAAATTGTTACATAATCGATGTGATAAAAGAGTCTTTCCGGAACGCAGATGTGAGAATTCTCGTTTCTTATTGAGTAAGTGTAGAATAATTTTGTATATTTGTAAAGTTATTGTCAGAAAACTATATTATATCGTGAATATGGACGAGAGAACTAATTGAGGGAAAGCTTTCCGAAAAAAAGGCGATACCTGGTTGTGAAAACCAAGCATCACCATTTTTATCTTCCGCCTTTGATTTTGCCAGCTTTGATCTCTTAAACATCTCTCTTACAAAGTGAGAGAGCGTATTTATCAAGCTCAAAGCCGTCACAAAAATACTGCTCCGCCATAAGCCTTGAAAGGGTCATCAATGGTAATACGACCTTCCTCACAGTCGCCGATGCCGCTGTAAAGATCCACTCTTCCATCGGCTCGCGGTGCAATACCGGAAGTAAAGGCACAATCCTTTAATCCCTCCTTCTTGCTGGGTCCTGCCGGATAACAGGTTCGGGTGCCAATGAGTTTCAAATCCTGACAAGTCATCGTGATCGGATCCATGCAAAATGCCACATTCATATATACAGAACAGACGATATCTCCATCCTGTTCCCGTTCACTCAAATGACCCACAACACCGAGACACCCGTTTTTTAGCCTGAGCACCTGATTACAGCCACCCCATTCCTTTTCCCGAAAAATATCGGGCAGATATCGGGCTTCTGCAATAACAGCTGCATCCAATTCAGACACGCTGCCGATTTCCCTGTAACCTATCATAGACTCGCTTCCGTATTTTTCCAAAATTTCCTTTCCTCTCGGTCGGGAAAATACTCCAACTCTGCAATTTCCAAGCTCCACCAGACGAATATCTTTCATCCGATCCGGTCCGGTAGTAAAGTATGTCAAATTTTTAAGGTCTGTTCCACGGTAAAAGTAGGCACAAAAGCTTTCTACCATGCCTCTGGACTTTTTTACATGGGTGCCGCCCAAAATATACTCACCGTGAATTTTGGTAATATAAGGATCTTCCAATGGATAGGTCTTGCTGTCTGCTACCAATCGGAAAGTATCAGGGCTCACCTCCTCAAAAAGCATGGCCGTTGAATCCGCCCAATGCTCCCGTTTCTCTACACGGCCAAAAAGGTAGCGTTTACCGCCTTCCTCTATAAGGGAACTGCAGTTGTATACATCGTCCCCCCCTACTCCCAGAAAAGTCAGCTTCGCCGACTCATAAATCACCTTATTTTTTTCAAATTCCGCTCGTTCCTTCTGTCTGGACATATTGCGGTCCTCCTTCTGTCATTCTTTGATAGTGCGTGTTGATTCTCGTATTTTTAAAGATACCTGCATCATGATTTTTTCCTGTGTGGCTTCCCGGTGATCCAGGCACCACATAAGCCGTTCAAAAGCCTTCTGCCCCATTCTCACCGTGGACACATGAACTGTCGTCAGAGGCGGACACATGACCGCTGCCAGATCCCCGTCGTCAAATCCCACAATGCCTATATCCTCCGGCACTCTGTAGCCAAGGAATTGAAGAGCATTGTTTAAAAGCACCGCATTCCGGTCATTACTGCACTGAAATACTTCCGGGAGCTCTTCCATTTGTTCCAGCAACCGAACCACACCCTGGCGATCCCGCTTTAACACCAACTCCTCGGTACCCTCTAAAACAGAGTACCGACAAATCATGGCAAAAAGCTTTTTGAAATCCGGTTCCAGTTTCTGCATGGCCTCCAAATAGCCATCGAACCGTTCCTTGTTACTGTTGGAATAGGCATACTCACCGAAAAAGCCGATTTTCCGATAACCTGCCCGGATAAGATAGGACACTGATTCCAGCACACCGGTCTTGTTATCGGTAAGGATACATTCGATGGGCAGGCGATAGGCACTATGATCTACCAGAATTACCGGCAGGCGGGTCTCATAAATCATGCGTATATAATCCTCATCAAATTGACCTGCAATAATGACCCCGCATACCTTCTGCTTCAAAATACAGTCCGGCACTTCTGTGTTTTCTTCATAAAATTGTACGACAATGTTATAACCACACTGCTTGGCTTCCGTCTCCAGTCCGTACATTACCTTTGTATAAAAACTGGAATTGTAGTATTTTTTCTTGATAATAATGCAAATACAGGTACTGCAAAAAGCTTTGTCGTACCGGGCGGCAAAATCAATATATCCCAACTTATCCGCCATATGAAGAACCTCTCTCCTTGTACTCTCGCTGACCCCTGACTTACCGTTTAAAGCAAGAGAGACCGCATTTACCGACAATTCCAAGGCATCTCCGATATCTTTCATGGTTACTTTCTTTTTCATCTCACCGCCCCTTTTTCATTTCAGCATAAAGTGAATGCCTTCCCGGAAATTCTTTGAAAAGCACAGAAATAAAATTACGATAGGCAAGGTCAAAATCACTGCTGCTGCATACAACGGTCCCGGCAGGTTGGACATCATATTGAACCGGGTAGACACCAGTACGTTCAGCGTCTGGAACTTGGTACTGGGTGCAATGAGCATATCCCACATAAGCTCATTCCAACGATTCATAAAGGTGGTAAGAAACACAATGGTCGTAATGGGCAGGGTGGAGGGTACCGCCACATGATACAAAATACGAAAAGTATTAGCACCATCTACCCGTGCTGCTTCGAACACCTCATTCGGCAGGGTTTCAAAATAGTTAATGTACATAAAGATAGCCCAGGTGGAAATCATGGTGGGCACAATCATTCCTGTATAGCTGTTAGCCAGATTCTTTAAAATTACATACTTTGGTACCAACAGCATGATTTTGGGAAAAAACATTTCAAAAAGCAACAGATTAAAGATCAGTCTTTTTCCGTTGAAATGTCTATGCTTTGTCATAGCATATCCTACCAGCAAGCCTATCGCCAGAGCGATCATTGTCACCGGAATACAGACTGAAAGAGAGTTGCCTAAAGCCCTGATCCACATAAAAGCATCTCCCGCATTCGTGGATTGGAACAGATACCTGTAACTTTCCAGGGACAGATTCTTCGGTATAACGGTCTTATCCACAGTCTTCCAGTCCACCAACGACTGCAGTAACATGTAGTATAGTGGAAACAGAGACAAAATAAGAAACAGAACTGTAAGTAAATTCAAGAAGATAGCATTTGATTTTTTGGTTCGTTTCATCGTTTCCCTCCTAGCAGCCATATCTCTCGTTTAAGCGGCTCATACAAAGATTGATAAGCTTGATCGTTACGAATATCTGAATGGCAAAAAGAATAGCCATGGCCGTACCGTAGCCGGAATCAAACCGTGTAAAGGCGCGGTAATAAATTTCAAGAGTCCAGGTTGTGGTTGCATTGTCTGGGCCGCCTTCGGTCAATAGGAATGGCTCGGTATATACACCGAAAGCCGTACCGGTAGCCAATGTGAGAATGGTTGTCACCGTTGGTAATGTCATAGGCAATGTGATGTGGAAAAAACGATGCGCCCCTATGGATCCGTCCAGCATTGCCGCTTCCTGCACATCATTGGATATGCCTTGAATGGCTGCTGTCAGATACAGAGCATAATAGCCGGACAGTTTCCACACAATCATCAGAATAATGACTGCCAAAGCACTCCTTCCATCGATAAACCAGTTGATATTCAGATTCAGCTTCTCCCGCAGGAACTGATTTAAAATGGAATTGTAGGAAAAAAGATACTTGGTCATTACCGATACCGCCACTCCGGAAGTAAGGTACGGTATGAAAAACAGCACCGAAGCCACACCCCGCCATCTTACCGGCAGGCGGTTCACCAACAGAGCAATGATAAGACCGCCCGCAAGGCTTAAAGGCACCACAAAAATAAAGTATTTCAAGGAATTCTTGAAGGCAGCAATAACTTCTCTATCCTTAAATGCATCGATAAAGTTCTGTAATCCCACAAAAACACGGTTGGCCGACATCAAATTCCAGTCCATACCTGACAGCCAGAAAGCCCAAATGAGCGGAATCAGGAACAATATCAGAAAATAGATGATATAGGGCGAGCAAAAGAGGAACCCCATGGCTGTTTCTCTTCCGTAGCGCTTTTGTTTTTGTTTCTTATTTTTTTCAGCATGAGACATATAAACACTCCTTTCCCACCCTGCTTATTATTGCTTCAAAGCAACAGCTTCTTTCATGGCTGCAATAGCCGCATCCGCATAGTCAGATGCATCCAGGGTGTCCAGCGGGTCACGGGTTACGGCTTCGGTAATGTAGGGAACAAGGCCATTGGTACGATAAGCCACTTCTACGTCATCAGCGAAGCTGTAAGCCGGAAGCTGAACCGTATTAGTGATGTTATCGCCAAAGTAAGCCATAGCCGGATTTTCTGCAAGTAAAGCAGCAAAAGCTTCGTTCTCCGTAATGTCTGCACGTACCGGAAGCATGGCAGTGGCAGCGATCCAATCCAAATCCGATTGAGCCGCGTTTTCACTATTGAATACCCAGCCGATAAAAGCCAACGCACCCTGGTGAGCATCTTCCGTCACGTTAGAGGCCTTGTAAAAGGTAATTCCCTTGGTGTCTGCATAACAAAAAGCCTGATCCCCGGCTTTTTCCACCGGCATGGTAGCAAAAACAAAGTCCTCTCCGTAAACCTTTCCCGCTTCTATATAAGCAGCCACATCCCAAGGTTTTCCGATATCAAAAAGCACCGGAATATTTTCCTGCTGCCAGGGCGTATCGATGGAGTTAAGCTGGTTGGCACTTCCCAGCGCACCCCAGAATTCCATAGTCTTAATGAGTGCATCCCGGTCAATGGTCAGGGTGTCCTCGGTAAGCCATTCACCTCCCTGGGTAAAAGTTGAATACATCATTTGTAAATCATAGCCGCACTGGTAACCGTTTTCCTTCAAAAGCCTGGAACCGGGTAAAATAGCAATAACCCCCATATTTTCCATAACATCTTGCTTATCCATGTAAGCCTGAATTACATCATAGTACTCTTCCATGGTAGCCGGAGGATTTGAAAAACCCAACGCGTTCAGCGCTTTCACATTCCAAATCAAACTGACAGAATTGATGTACAGCGGAATCACGTACTGTTTGCCTTCAATACTCCACCCGTCAATGGTGTTTCCCATTACCCGGTCAGTTACGATCTGCTGATAAGTCGGGTCATCCTGAAGTTCATACACTACACCGGATTCCACCAACACGTTCATGAAAGTGCTGCTGATGTTCTCGGAAGCCGCCGGAACTGTGCCGGTGGCAATTGCATTCTGAATGGCCGCCTCGGAAGAATCGGTTTCCGGTGTCATTTCCACCGTCACATGCACTGTCCGTCCATTGTACTGAGTTCCTGCAGCATTGAAGGCATCTGCCTTAGCCTGCCAATAGTCGAACTGCTTCTGATTGGGTGCCGACCAGAACAGCACCTCCAATGTACCGTTTTTGCCGGTCTCTGCTCCTGCGTTTTTCGTACTGCCGCATCCCATAAGCAACGTCACGCACATCGTCAAAATCATCATTGCACAAATCCATCGTTTCATACCTTTCTCCTTTCCAATATATGGTCACACTTAATTTTTCGATTTAGGACTACCGGTCGTCTAATCTTTAACTTTATTATCACGGATGATTTACTTGAATTCAACAGTTATTTACTTGAATTTTCACAAATCTGCTTGAATATAATAATGGTAGTTCAGGCACATCATTTGTCTGCGTACTTTTTAAATGTCTGCATAAAAAATATTACATTTTGCAACATAAACCATCATAAGCTACAATAAAGCCCATAGCCTGCACCTCTTTCACCATTTCCGCATGCGTAACCTGAGAATTATGAGAGAAATGATTCAGAACAATGCTGGTATTTTCTGTTACACGGCCAATCTCCCGCAAACGTGCAAGTACTTCCAGGTCATCTGCAAGACCCATATGATTCTTCCCATCCCGCCCCAGCATACTGTTGCAGTCCAAACTCACTAGGTTATATTCCACCGGATACCGCATCAAAAAATCCCATGTAACTTTAGGAAACAGACCGGTATCATGAGCATAGAGAACCGCCTTACCACTCTCTTTTTCCTGAATGGAATAAAAGAGACAGAGTTCGTTCTTATCATGATTGGCCTGTAGCGGAATAATCTTATATTTGTGATGAGAAATCGCCTTAAAAGGAACCGTTTCGTGAAAGTGATTGCAATCCAATACCCGTTTATTATTTAAAAATTCCCGCTTGAACTGTTCCCCCACTGTTCGATCTCCATAGATATCCAGTACTCCCGGATCCGGATGCGCTAATCCTTCCCGCCGCATGCCAAGATCTGTGGCATAAAAATGATCTGTGTGACTGTGTGTCACCAACAGGGTTCTGATATCCGGCAATGGAAAATCATATTGCAGATAATGGGCATAGGTATCTGGTCCGAAATCCAATAAAAGCTCGCCGTTTATCACCGCCTGGCATCGGGTTCTTTGCTCCTTTTCTTTCTTTTTTCGTGCATTTTCACAGACTCTGCAGTGGCAAAACAATGCCGGAATTCCTTCCGAAGCACCGGTTCCCAGAAACAATATTTCCATACTGATCCTCTCCTTTTCATTTTTCTATCTTTAATTGTAAAGGATCTGCACTTGAATTTATAGAGAAAATTACTTGAAAAAACATAAAAAGAGTTGCTGCTCCACAGATGATTATCCAAAAAAGGAACAGCGCTGTCAGTATCCAGGCAAAGCCCGAACGCCTCCAGTCTGTTCCTTTTTTCTTTGATTGTCCGTCCGCTTTCTGCATTTTTTTCATGGGAATCCCCCTGAAATGCTCCTTATTTATCTTTATGTGGGAGTTGGGGGAATATGCGGGGAAATTACTCTACACCCAATGCTTTATAAACTGCTTCTTCCGGAGAAGAATAGAATATCAGACTGAATGCCCCAACTAAGTCAGATGGTACAGTTCCAAGGTCTGCTGCTGATGTAATCGGAAGAAGTACCTTCTTAGCTCCACTATCGAGGCACACCTGCAATGTACTTGCTAAATCTTCTACCTTAATAAGTGTTCCACCAATACTAATTTCTCCAAGTACTGCAAGACTGCTGATTGGAGGCTTACTAAGTGATGCCGATGAAATAGCAATCAATGTAGGCAGCGCAAGATTCCCCGTCATACCAAGTCCCTGCATATCCTGATAATTGATGATGTAATCCTTAGTTGTTGTACTGATATTTCCAGATATTGCATTACCATTAGCCTTCAGATAATTAAATGCCGTATTAGTTGCTTCCTTCGGCTCCTTCCCTGAACCAATACCTGTGCAAGTCAGTTTTCCATTTCCAGGCATCATCTGTGTTTCCAGACGATAGCAGCCTATCATTCCAGTCTTTGACTTTGATACTGTATATAAGCATCCCGGCTTACCCATGCCTTCAGGAATCATCTTGCCACCGCCCTGCTCCGGTACAGTTACAAAATGCTCTTCAAAACTGTCATTGTCTATGTACGAGAAGTTCACATCATGTTCGGCTTTTCAGATTTATATCCAAAGAATTTTTCACAAAGCTCCCAGAAATTGTCGGTCAATCCATTATCATCCAATGACTTAAAATACTTCTCATTGTCACCGAACAGCATCTGCTTAACTACTTCCTCAAAATTCGGAGTCTTCTAATCCATTTGTGCAGATAGTCTGCACATATTACATTTGATATTGATAATGGTGGTCACTCAATGAACGCCAGTGACCTTCTACTGGTCACTTAGTGGTCATTTTATTTTAAAAGTGACCACCTACCGGTCACTCTTTCATTTCAAGTGACCAGTAATCTATTCTTTAATTTTATAAATCGTCTTGTTTCCTTCTCCCATTTTTTCTATCAAATCCACATTTATCATTTTATCTATTAACTTTCTTGCTCCAGTTCTAGATCTGTAGTTACAGGTTTCCATTACTTTTTGCATTGAAATACTTCCATTTTGCCTGATATAAGCAAGTACTTTTTCCTCTTTCGACATAATAATCATTGTCTCTTCTTCATCACTCTCTGTAGAGTTTCTTATATCAGCAACTCCCGGGATATATACCACTTGTCCAACTTCAAGCTTTAATGTTACCCTGTCATTGCGCTCTGAGAAATCAAATTCCGGTTTTTTCCAATTTTGTTCTGCCCATGCAGTCATAATCTTATCGACACCACTACCGGCACGCTCACCGACATTTACAAAACCAAACATCTTTAAGATATTCGGATTTCTTGGATCACTATTGCCACCTGCATAAAATTCCTCTTTTGTTACCCTGATAGTGCCAGGATTGGAAATACTAAGTTCCTTACCTTTTTTAACAACAAGGATTCCTCGTCTGCCATAATAATTTGCATGTGCCAGTGCATTCGCCAATGCTTCTTCCAATGCATCATGCACATCCACTCTATCTACACGATATCCATTTCGCCTATTTGCAAATGGAACTGCTACATCATCGTCCATTCTGGTACGCACCTTGCAGAAAAAGTCATATATATTACCGCTCCAATCGCCTTCGTTAGAATGTGTACGGAATAACCAACGCACTGCTTTGTCATCGCATTCCTCACGATAATCCAGAAAATAATTTGGGAAAACTTCTGTAATATGATAAGCCTCTCCAAAGAATAATAGTCCCGCTATTGTTGGAGATAATGTACCATTCTTATTCTTCGCTGCTGCCCTTAGTTTCATAAGGAACTCATCATTTTCCAAAGCATTCCACGGATGTCCACTGTGAAGCTGTTCAAAAATGATTCTATAACCTTTTATTGTATCCTGATTCAGCACATCTAATCCAAACTCTTCCAGCACTTCCACATCACCAGATACATCTCTCTGATCTGCAAACATCGCACGGACTGCCTCTTCGGTACAAAGAAAGTCGCCTTCATAATCTCTTTTATAAGTACCTTTCATCGGATCTGTCCCAATGTATACCGGCTTATCATGTCTATCTGCCGCTGGAACATCAATTCTGAGTATTTCTTTATCTCCGACTGTCATAGGTCTGACATGATGATTCAGTAAGATGTTCTTTGATACCTTATTTCTGTCATTCAATATACTCCAGAAATCCTTTTGATATTTAACAATCTGCTTGTTTGTCAGTCCTTCAACTGTAAAAGAATCTCTGTGTTCACGAATTCCAAGCAGAATCGTGCCACCATTTGTATTTGCAAAAGAAGAGTAAGTCTCCCATATGCTCTCAGGAAGTCCACCTGTTGCCAATTTGCATTCTCGTTCATGATCTTCTTTAATGTTTAATTCTTCTAGAATCTCTTCCTTCAATCGCCAAACCTCCTGACTAAATAGCATTGCTATTGACATACATTATAATTATCCAAAAGCCGATTATAGACATAATTGAATGTTTTCCGTAATCTTGTTTCGTTTCTAAGTTGATAAAGGTTTTCACTCACTACCCGATTTTTTATCTCATCCTTTGACATTCCTGTCATCATAAGTTCTGCTGTCTTTTTTGTCTCCACAAATGCAAATACCTGAGATACCATGCCTGCACTATAATTCATCACTTCCACCATCCTTATTCTTCTCATAGTGGATAATATCACCAAAGTCACAGTCTAGCTCATCACAGATTTTCTCCAAAATATTCATAGAGACTTTCTCTCCCTTTGTCATTTTGGCTATCGTACTGCTGCTTATTCCCAGATTGTTAATCAAGTCCACCTTCTTCATATTATTGTCAATTAATAGTTTCCATAACCCGTTATACGACACTGACATATACACTACCTCTTTGTTTTCTGATTGCCATAATAGCTTTTTTCGTTGGTTTTTGATATAAAATTTATTGTTATTACTTTATCATAAATATGTTATTTTATCAACAAAATAGCAAATAATCACTTCGATAAGTCAAACTTTCTTTTTGAAATAATGTATATTTTTATTCGATAGTTCATCATAAAGGCAAAATAGAAGGCAAAATAGAAAAAGGGTCCATAGACAACCATCTATGAACCCTTGAAAGTATTGATTTTACTAGGTTTCTATGAAATTGTTCCTTAGAAACGATTTGCTTTAGCTGCTTCCTCGATGGCAACTGCAACAGCAACGGTAGCGCCAACCATCGGGTTGTTACCCATACCGATTAAGCCCATCATCTCAACGTGAGCGGGAACGGAGGAAGAACCTGCGAACTGTGCATCAGAGTGCATACGGCCTAAGGTATCGGTGAAACCATAGGATGCGGGACCTGCAGCCATGTTATCGGGATGCAGGGTACGTCCGGTACCACCACCGGAAGCAACGGAGAAGTATTTCTTTCCTGCTTCGATTCTCTCTTTTTTGTAGGTTCCTGCTACAGGATGCTGGAAACGGGTAGGGTTGGTAGAGTTACCGGTAATGGAAACATCTACGTTCTCTTTCCACATGATTGCAACACCTTCGGGAACAGAGTTTGCACCGTAGCAGTTTACTTTGGAACGAAGTCCATCAGAGTAAGCGATACGCTCGATCTCTTTTACTTCGTTGATATAAGGATCGTACTCAGTCTCTACGAAAGTAAAGCCGTTGATACGGGAAATAATCTTAGCAGCGTCTTTTCCAAGACCATTTAAGATAACACGCAGAGGTTTCTGACGAACTTTGTTTGCTTTCTCAGCGATACCGATAGCACCCTCAGCAGCAGCGAAAGACTCGTGACCAGCTAAGAAACAGAAACAGTCGGTCTCCTCTTCCAGTAACATTTTACCAAGGTTACCATGGCCAAGACCTACTTTACGGGTATCTGCAACGGAACCGGGGATACAGAAAGCCTGTAAGCCTTCACCGATTGCAGCAGCAGCCTCAGAAGCCTTGCGGCAGCCTTTTTTGATCGCGATTGCAGCACCTACGGTGTATGCCCAGCAAGCATTCTCGAAACAGATGGGCTGAATCTTCTTAACCTGGTCATAAACATCAAGACCGGCATCTTTGGTAATTTTCTCGGCTTCTTCGATGGAAGAAATGCCATAGCTGTTTAATACGCCATTGATTTTATCAATACGTCTTTCATAAGACTCGAATAATGCCATGATTATTTTACCTCCTTGTCGTTTCTGGGATCGATGATCTTAACTGCATCATCAACACGTCCGTACTGTCCGCAGGACTTCTCATAAGCGGTAGCGGGATCGTCACCTTTCTTGATGAAATCGGTCATCTTACCAAGGTTAACGAACTTGTAACCGATGATCTGATCATCTTTATCCAGAGCGATACCGGTAACATAGCCCTCTGCCATCTCCAGATAACGAGGTCCCTTTTTCAGAGTACCGTACATGGTACCTACCTGGCTTCTTAAGCCTTTACCTAAGTCCTCAAGACCAGCACCTACAGGCAGACCCTCCTCAGAGAATGCACTCTGGGTACGGCCGTAAACGATCTGTAAGAACAGCTCTCTCATAGCGGTGTTGATTGCATCACAGACAAGGTCGGTATTTAATGCTTCCATAACGGTTAAGCCGGGCAGAATCTCAGCTGCCATAGCTGCGGAGTGAGTCATACCGGAACATCCGATGGTCTCAACGAGAGCCTCCTGGATGATACCTTCCTTAACATTTAAAGTCAGCTTGCAGGCACCCTGCTGAGGTGCACACCAGCCCACACCGTGTGTTAAACCGGAAATATCTTTTACTTCTTTGGCCTGAACCCATTTTGCTTCTTCAGGGATGGGAGCACAGCCGTGATGAACGCCCTGCGCTACTGTACACATCTCTTCAACTTCTTTAGAATAGATCATGTGAAAACTCCTTTCGATTAAATAATCATTTGGTGGCCTGATGTCGCCACACATTACTCACATTTTCGCACATTTAGGACAAAAAATCCAGTCCTTTGATAGAATTTTATCAATTTTTCTCCCTTGGCCAAACTATTTCTTTTGTACAATACCATCCTGGGTCTTGAAAATATGTTCCTCTGGCACGAAGCCACGGACACTGGAGGTAGGATAAATATTGGAGTGTCTGCCGATGACAGTGCCGGGGTTTAAGACGCTGTTGCAGCCCACTTCCACGAAGTCTCCAAGCATGGCACCCATCTTCTTTAAGCCGGTTTCCACTGCCCCACCGGGGATTCTGACGGTAACCAGCGTTTTGTCGCTCTTGACATTGGAAGTGATGGAACCGGCACCCATATGGGATTTATAGCCCAGAATACTGTCGCCCACATAATTATAGTGGGGAACCTGTACCTTATTAAAGAGAATCACATTCTTTAACTCGGTGGAATTTCCCACCACGGCACCTTTCCCCACAATGGCGTTTCCGCGGATAAAGGCACAGTGGCGCACTTCTGCTTCCTCGTCAATGATGCAGGGGCCGCCGATATAGGCACTGGGGAAAATTTTGGCAGATTTGGCAACCCACACGTTCTCTCCCCGTTGCTCAAATTTTTCCGGGTCCAGTGTTTTGCCCAGTTCTACGATAAAGTCACTGATTTTCGGCAGCAGTTCCCAGGGATACAGCTCCGGGTCAAACAGTTCAGCGGCAATCGTCTCGTTTAAGTCATACAGGTTCTTGATTTTCATTGCTTCCATTTTCTTGTCCTTCTTTCTTTTCCGGAGTAATGCCGGGATTTTCAAAATCAAATTCTATTTTATCATTTTCATATTTCAGACAGGTTTCAAAAGTGGCGCCGGAACGTGCCACAAAACCGGTTACTTTCGCTTTCGTTTTGCCGGTTTCCAGTAATTCCTGCAAAACTTCCTCCGGCAGTTCCACCTGGGCAACAGTGTGGCGAAGCTTAAAGCCACATTCACAGGTGTATGCCCACTGTTCCTTCATCATGGTTTTTCCGCATTTAGGGCAGACCAGATGGGAAGGAACCGGCGCCGGCTTTTCGGGAAAGTCAAAAGTAATCTGCCCTTCCTCCGTCAGTTTTAAGGGGGCGGTAAACATCATGCCGGTTTTAGCTACAAAGCCTTCAATGGGATCGGTATGCTTTTCAGTCAATAGCTGTTTTACCTGGGCTTCCTTTAAAGAAACGCCGGCGATTTTGCCGATGGAAAACTTGCAGCTTCCCTCCTCATTTCTGTCGTAGTTTGCACAGCCATAACCAAAAGGGGTCTTAACAATGTCACCGCCACACAGGGGACATACCACACCCTTTACCTTGGCAGGCTCCACATTCTCAAAATCAAAGGCAATGCCTTTAACGGTACCGTTTTCGTCCTTGTCCAGCATGAGACAGGCATCAAACTTCTTGCCGGATTTGGATTTAAAGCCCCGGATGGTTCCCGTTTTTCCGGTGTTGATTAACTCCCGGACGGCAGACTCGGATAAATCCTTTCCGGCAATTTTGCCAATGGAAAACTTACAGCTCCCCTCCACGTTTCTGTCATATCTGGCACATCCATAGCCAAAGGGGGTCTTTACAATGTCTCCACCACACAGAGGGCATATCACATCCTTTACTTTGGCGGGCTCTACGTTTTCAAAATCAAATTTGATTCCGGTAACCTTTCCGTTTTCGTCCCTGTCTAACATAAGACAAGCGTCAAATTTTTTGCCGGATTTGGACTTGAAGCCCCGGATGGTTCCTGTTTTCCCATTGTTTAACAGTTCCAGAACCTGTTCCTCTGTCAGTTCCTTCTCCGCAATCTTTCCAATGGAAAATTTACAGCTGTCCGGGTCGTCTTTTTTATAGTTGGAACATCCAAATCCAAAAGGAGTTGTACCGATTTCTCCACCACACAAGGGACATTTGGCACCGATTTTCCGCCTTGCCCCCATGCCTTTTCCGTTTTTCCCGGCAAAGGGAGAAATCTTTTCTGCCAGGGGCACCCGCAAATCCTGCTCTTTCATGGAAATGGTTTCGGTTCGGATAAACTGCTCCAGTTTTGCCCGGTAGTCTTCCATGACTACCGTGCCGTTGGTGATGCCCTCCAGCCCCTTTTCCCAGGAGGCGGACATCTTGGGATTAAGCAGTGCCGGTACGGTCATTGCCACCACTTCGTAAACCATCTCTCCCAGTCGTTCCGGAGAAAGAATCTGGGTTTTCTGGTTAAGATTTAAGTACCCAATCCGCACCAGCTTACGGATAATCTCCGCACGGGTTGCGGAAGTGCCGATGCCGGAGCCTTTGATCTGTTCCCGCAGTTCCTCATCTTCAATAAGCTGTCCAGCATTCTCCATGGCAAGCACCATGGAACCGGAGGTGTAGCGTTTCGGTGGAGAAGTTTTTCCTTCCTTCAATTCATAACCAGTGGTGGTCAGGACATCCTTTACCTTTAATTTCCGCACGCAGGCAAGAAAAGCGGCACTGTCTGCCACTTCATCAGAATCTGAGGAATCATTGGGCTCCTCTCCCTCTTTCGATCCTTCCTTTGTATTCTGTTTCGGCAGTCCTGCAATTTCCAGATACCCCTCTTTTCGCAGTGCCCTTGCAGAGGCAAAAAACTTTTCGTTGTCTACCTGTACCGTCAATTTTGCCGTATCATATTCCGCAGGGGGATAAAAAATGCTTAGGAAACGGCGGACAATCAAATCATAAACCTTCCGCTGTAAATCGTTTAAGCTGCCATACTCTGTCAGCTGACCTGTTGGGATAATGGCATAGTGATCGGTCACTTTGCTGTCATCGGTGTATGCTGTCCGGGCGATATTGGCATGAAGCCGGTTTTTCAAAATAATTTCGGTAAACTTTGCCGTGGGCTGATACCCTGTCAGTTTATTCAAATTCTTATGGATTTCCTTTGCCACCGCCGTGGAAAGCACTCTGGCATCGGTACGGGGATAGGTGGTCAGCTTTTTTTCATACAAATCCTGGGCCACCTGCAGTGTCTGATCGGGACTGATTTTAAACCGTTTGGAACACTCCGCCTGCAGCTCTGCCAGGTTGAATAACAGCGGGGCACGTTTTTTACTGGTACCCAGTTCCAGTTCTTTTATGGTGGCTGGTTTCTGCTCCAGTTCCCCAATCATCGCCTGGGCATCTTCCTGCCGTTTAAAACCGTTCTCCTTGTAAAGTAAGGGAGACTGAAAATATTTAGAGCCTTCCACGGTCTTCCACTGTGCCTGTAAAGGCGGAATATCCGGCTTTTCGTCACTGGCTTTCTGCACCGGCAGGAAATTGCCCACAACACGATAAAAGGGAGTTTCCGCAAAATTGCGAATCTCCCGTTCACGAATGACTACCATGCCAAGCACACAGGTCATAACCCTTCCCACCGCAATGGCAGAGTAGCTTTGTGTCCCTGCAGCATCGTTTAAAAGCCTTCCGTATTTCACTGACATGACACGGGAAAAATTAATTCCCATGGCATAGTCCTCAATGGTTCGCATAATTCCCGACTTACCCAGGTTCGCATAGTCGGACATGGGTTTTGCCTCCCGGATTCCCCGGAGAATTTCTTCCTCCGTCTGGGAGTCAATCCAGACACGACGCTCCTCCATGCCATCCCGCACTCCGCCGAAATTGCGGATGTTTTCCTCGATGGTCTGTCCTTCTTTTCCAGAGTCTCCTGCCCAGTAGACCGTGTCAATGTCCTCCCGGTGCAGCATCGTTTCTACAATATCATATTGTCCTTTGACATTTTCAATCACATTATATTTATAAGTCTCCGGCAGGAAAGGCAAATCCTCCAGTTTCCATTTCCGGTATTTTTCGTCATAGTCCTCCGGGTAAACCATTTCCACCAGGTGCCCCACACACCAGGTGATCACATACTGGTCATTCTCCAGATAACCGTTTCTTCGTCCTGACACATGTAAAACCCGGGCAAACTCCTGCGCTACGGAGGGTTTCTCTGTGATAATCAGTTTCTTTCCCATGTAATCTCCTAAAATGTTAATTGCTGTGCAGAAATCAGATGAACCAGACGATTCAACCGTTCTTCTGCCTGAACCTGGGGGGCAAAGCCTTCGCCACCAAAAATTAAAATTTCTTCCGGTTCCAGTTTTGCTTTTTTCAGGCAAAGAAGAAACTGTTCATATTCCCCAGAAGTGACCACCCTTGAAAAACTGCAGAGTGCCACAATGGTATGACCTTCTCCATCCACCGCCACAATATCAATACATCCCGTCTTTCCCTGCCAGATTCCTCTTTTGCTCAATGGATGCTGCATTTCCATATACTCCAGACATACATCCCGGAAACAGGAATCCCCATAGGCAGAAAGGTATTTTCCAACATAGCGGTCATAAAACTCTCCCGGATCCATTGTATCCAATTTCCCTAAATGAGGATAAAGAAAAGTATAGTAAAAACGAACAAAGGGATTTCGTATCCGGTAAATTCCCTTTTGTGTATTGGCTCTTCCATCGGTATCATAGGAAAAGATCTTTTCCACGATTTCCAGTTCCATGAGATTTCGCAGATAAACACTGATTTTTGCTCTGGAAAATCCGGTATGAAGGTATAACTCATTTAATTTATGCCTGCCTTCTGCCAGAGCAGAAAGAATGGTATTATATACGGCAAGTTCCCGTAGTTCCTCTCCCACCAGACGGTGGGCTTCATAAAAGAGCGCACCGGAAGGGGATAAAATAGCATTACAGATATTCTCGCGGAGGTTTCTTTTCGGGTCAAACTCTTTCCAGTATGCAGGAATTCCTCCCGTGATGCCATATAAAGCCACACAATCTTTAATATCATAAGAAGGATATTGTTCCCGAAGCAATCGGAAAGGTAAGGGTTTCAGCTTTAATAACCCGGATAAATCAAGGGCGGCACGTCCAATTCTGGGAACCATGGCATTTTCTACCCATCCAACAGTAGAACTGCATAAAATCACCAGCATGCTTTGCTGACTTTGTCCTTTTTTTATAAAGGAAATCAATTCGTCCATGAAAGTATCACTGTTTTTTACCAGATTCTGGAATTCATCAATGATCATCACTTTTTTGTGGGTGATGATTCTTGTCTGTGTTTCCCAGATCTGTGTGTAGGTAGGATAATCCGGCAGTTCCAGGCCCTCCTCCTCCAGTTCTCTTGCCCAGTCATAGCGCTGTTGACGTTCCGAGCCACTGGCTGCCAGGTGATATCCATAAGGTTTATCGGTACAGAAATCCCGCACAAGTGCGGTCTTACCAATGCCATGTCCTCCATATACCACCACAACTTGATTGCCTTCGGTGTTATAAAATTGTTCCAGATATTTCTTTTCTGCCCAACGCTGTGACATCATAAATAGGATTCCTCATGTTGTATCAGTTTTTCCAGTTCTGCTTTTGGAACAGGTTTACTCATCAGATAGCCCTGTACCACATCTACACCCATGCGCCTGATATACTCAAATTGTTTTTCGGTTTCCACACCTTCGGCAATACTGACCAGATCAAGTTTCTTAGACAGATATACCATCGTCTCGGTAATCACCTGTGTTGATTGATCCTGTAGCAGCGTATCCAAAAAAGACTTATCTATTTTTATAGTATTGGCAGGCATATCTTTTAAGTAAGATAAAGAGGAAAAGCCTGTACCGAAATCGTCGATTGATATTTTAAATCCCATGTCCCGAAGGTGTTCCAGGCGACTGATAATCCTCCAGGTATCATCGATCAGCACGCTTTCCGTAACTTCCAGTTCCACTTCTGCCGGATCAATTTCAAACTTTTTCAGGTGTTGCCGCATCCGTTCAATCAAGTCATCACCCTGTAGCTGTGCCACAGAAATATTAATGGATAAAATCATGGGATAATGATATTTCTTCTTCCATTCTGACCAGCTTTTAAAAGAATCCCGGATAACCCAGTCCCCAATATCCCTCATCAATCCGCTGCTTTCTGCCACAGATATAAAATCTGCTGGAAAATGCATGATGCCTTCTCTGTCACGCATACGGATCAAGGCTTCCGCCCCTCGCAATTTCCGATCATAACAGAAGTACTGGGGCTGATAGTAGAGTTCAAAGGTTTCATCCCTCATGGCTTCTTTTATCAGCTGTTCCAGTTCGATATGATCTTTAAACTGTTTACGCACCTGTTCATCAAAATAGCGCACATTATCTTTTCCGGCATCCTTCACATACATCATGGATATCTCTGCATTATTGATAAGATCCAATGCATTCTTGGAGGATTCCGGATAGTCAGCCACTCCTACGCTCACGGAAACAGAAATTAATCTGCCGTTGGTAAGCTGGATCGGAGTGGAAAGTTTTTCACGGATTGCACGATACATGCTATCCGCATTACAATCTCCATAGGGATCATAAATTGCCATAAAGAAATGATCTTCCCCAAAGTGAGAAGCAATGACACGATCATTGGTAAAGCTTCTGAGGATACCACCAAAAACCTGAATGAGTTCATCTCCGTAAATAATGCCAATCCCATCGTTGATCCGTTTAAAATTATCAATATCAATCATCATGATGGATACACAGGCATGTTCCTCGGAAGCCCGCCTCACAAAACCGCCGAGATTGCTGACAAAAAACATTTTGTTCATCAGACCTGTAGTATTGTCATAATATGCCAGATAGGATAATTCCTCGCTTTTTTCGTGATCTTTTGTCACATTGGAGACGCGCAAAATCCGCGCCAGACGGACATTGTTTTCGCAGAAATCCACCATGCTGAAATCATACCAGCATTTTCCATCATTTACACCACAGACAAGGTGATTGCTGTCCTTATCCGGTAATTCCTCAGAGAGAACCAGATCTCTGAGTTTTTCGTGATAGGAATCATCCACCACATCATAGATACGATTTAAATCTGCAATCGTGTCTACCCTGAAATCAAAAAAAGAATCCCATTTTCCAAGATTCTTAAAGGTCTGATCCTCATACGAATAATAAAGTATGGCATCAGAAGATGTATCGGCAATCTGCCGATACATCTTCTCAATTTTCTGGAATTTTTTATTCTGGGCAGTTAACAGGTCAATTGTATACTGCATTTCATCCATAATGGGTTTCCTCGTCTTTATATGACTTTATTTTTTTGTAATGAAACATTTTGCCTTTAATAATTCTGCACAGAGTACAGCGCCTCCTGCAGCACCTCTTACGGTGTTGTGGGATAAGCCTACGAATTTCCAGTCATAAACGGTATCCTCGCGGAGACGGCCTACACTGATTCCCATGCCGTTCTCGTAGTCCACATCCAGCGTTACCTGGGGACGGTTGTCCTCCTCCATGTACTGAATAAACTGCTTGGGTGCGCTGGGCAGGTTCAGTTCCTGAGGAACGCCGCTGAAGGAAGTGAGTTTTTCAATCAACTGCTCCTTGGTGGGTTTCTTCTTGAATTTTACAAAAACCGCTGCGGTGTGTCCGTTTAATACAGGGACACGGATGCACTGGCAGGTGATGACCGGGCTGGTTGCAGGCACAATCTCGCCGTCCTTCACTTCACCCCACAGGCGTAAGGGCTCCTTCTCGGATTTTTCTTCTTCCCCGCCGATGTAGGGAATGATATTTCCCACCATTTCCGGCCAGTCTTTGAAAGTCTTGCCCGCACCGGAAATTGCCTGATAGGTGGTAGCCACCACTTCGTAGGGCTCAAACTCTTTCCATGCCGTTAAAACAGGGGCATAGGACTGAATGGAGCAGTTAGGTTTTACTGCGATAAAACCACGCTTGGTTCCCAGTCTCTTCTTCTGTGCCTCGATAACTGCCACATGCTCCGGGTTAATCTCCGGCACCATCATGGGAACATCGGGAGTCCAACGGTGTGCACTGTTGTTGGAAACCACGGGGGTTTCGGTCTTTGCATACTCTTCTTCGATTTTCTTAATCTCATCCTTGCTCATGTCCACAGCACTGAACACGAAGTCAACCTGGCTGGCAACTGCCTCCACCTCATTGACATTCATCACTTTAATTTTCTTTACTGCCTCCGGCATGGGGGTATCCATTTTCCAACGGTCACCCACTGCATCCTCATAGGTTTTTCCTGCGGAACGGGGACTTGCAGCAATGGTTGTCACCTCAAACCAGGGATGATTCTCCAACAGCGCAATAAAACGCTGACCTACCATACCGGTTCCACCAAGAATTCCGACTTTCAGTTTCTCGCTCATAATGTTCTCCTCTTTTTCCTTTTTTCTTATTATGAATTTTTAAGGTATTCCTTTTCAATGGCAATGACTTTCTGCATGGCATCTTTCCCCGGTGCGCCGATGGTCAGACGTTTCTCCACACAGGTTTTTAAAGAAACAGCATCATAAATATCAGTATCAAAGGCAGGACTTAACTCCTTGAACTCTTCCATGGATAAGTCCTCAATTCCACAGTTTTTATCAATGCAGTACAATACCATCCGTCCGATAATTCCATGGGCATCCCGGAAAGGCACACCCTTTCCTACCAGATAATCAGCCGCATCGGTAGCGTTGGTAAAACCGTTGATGGCACTCTTTTCCATCACAGGCTTGTTGAATTTCATGGTCTTTACCATACCGGTAAACAGTGCCACGCAGCCTTTTACGGTGTCGATGGCATCAAAGGTCAGTTCCTTGTCCTCCTGCATGTCTTTGTTGTAGGCAAGGGGAATTCCCTTCATAGTGGTTAAAATACTGGTAAGCGCCCCGTAAACGCGTCCGGTCTTACCGCGGACAAGCTCCGCAATATCGGGGTTTTTCTTCTGGGGCATAATGCTGCTACCAGTGGAATACGCATCGTCAATCTCCACGAACCGGTATTCGTTGGTATTCCAGATAATAATTTCTTCACAAAATCTGGATAAATGCATCATAATCGTGGACAGTGCAGAAAGCAGTTCAATCACATAGTCGCGGTCAGACACGGAATCCATGCTGTTTAAGGTAGGACCTGTAAAGCCCATGAGTTCTGCACTGAACTCCCGGTCCAAAGGATAAGTGGTTCCTGCAAGAGCTCCTGCTCCCAAAGGACAATAATTCATGCGGACATAAATGTCTTTCAGACGACTTCTGTCCCGTTTAAACATTTCAAAGTAAGCACCGAAATGGTGAGCTAATGTCACCGGCTGGGCTTTCTGTAAATGGGTAAAACCAGGCATGTAGGTTTCCAGATTTTCCTCCATGATATTTAATAATACCTGAAGTAATTCCTTTACCAGAACATCAATCTCCAGAATCTCTTCTCTCACATAGAGACGCATATCCAATGCCACCTGGTCATTACGGCTGCGGCCAGTATGTAAACGCTTCCCCGCATCTCCGATTCTGTCGATCAGGTTCGCCTCCACAAAGCTGTGAATATCCTCGTAGGCATCGGAAATCTCCAGCTTGCCACTCTCCACATCCTCTAGAATAGAGGTAAGTCCTTTACGGATTGCTTCCGCGTCCTCCTTTGTCAAAATTCCCTGTTTTTCCAACATGGTGGTGTGTGCCATGCTTCCCTGTATATCCTGTTTGTAAAACTTTTTATCAAAAGAAATGGATGCATTAAAATTATAAACAAGCTTGTCTGTCTCTTTTGTAAATCTTCCGCCCCAAAGCTGTGCCATTACCGTTGTTCCTTTCGTAAATAGTTAAACCTAGATTTGATACTAGCATATTTCTATTTGAAATTCAATAAAAAAGGTGGGGAACGAAAAGCCGATTTTCGACATAGAATACCTTATATAAAAAAGATTCGCCGGTTTCATTCTGGCGGGAAGGGTGATGTTTATGAGCCCAACGGTTTTGAATGTCAGGGAACTGTCCTATTCCTATCACAGTCTGAAAGGTGAGACACCTGCACTGTCAAATATCACCTTTTCTGTCAAAGAAGGGGAATTTGTGGCAATTGTAGGCCCCAGTGGCTGTGGGAAATCTACATTATTGTCATTAATTGCAGGGTTACTTACCCCCGAGGATGGCATCATTGAGAGAGGAAATTCCAGAATCGGTTACATGTTACAGCACGACCATCTATTGGAATGGCGTACTATTTATAAAAATGTTTGCCTCGGATTGGAAATCAATCATTGCCGGACACCGGAAAACCTGGAATATATTGATTCCTTATTAAAAGAATATGATTTGGAAATGTTTCGTGAAAAATACCCTTCTGAACTATCCGGCGGGATGAAGCAGCGTGCAGCGCTGATCCGCACCATGGCTTTGAAACCGGATTTACTGCTGTTGGATGAACCCTTCAGCGCCCTGGACTATCAGACCCGCCTGCAGGTTTCCGGCGATATCTGTGCGAAAATCCGCCAGGCAGGGAAAACGGCAATTCTGATTACCCATGATCTGTCGGAAGCAATTTCCCTGGCAGACCGTATTTTAGTATTGACAAAGCGACCGGCATCCATTCTGGATGATATTCCGGTTCATCTTACTGTTAGGGAAGCCGGTCCTCTCGCAGCCCGGCAGGCACCGGAATATGTAAATTATTTTGACCGTTTATGGAAGGAGTTAAATCATGGAACACGCTGCTAATACTCTAACCAAACAGGATTTATACATCCGTGGACACAGACGTCATCACCGCACAGTCGGCGTTTTGCGGGTTTTGGTGTTTTTACTTTTTCTGATTCTCTGGGAAGGAAGCGTACGGTTGGGGATTCTGGATTCCTTCTTTTTTAGTTCCCCCATCCTTGTCCTTCGTACCTGTGTAGATCTGTGGATATACAATGATCTTGCTGCACATATAGGGATTACTCTGGTTGAGACCCTGCTCAGTTTTTTCCTTGTAACGTTAATCAGTATGTCCACTGCCTGTCTTCTGTGGTTTTCCCGGAGCTTTTCCGAGGTGTGCGAGCCTTATCTGGTAATTTTAAATTCCCTTCCCAAATCCGCACTTGCACCACTGTTTATCGTGTGGCTGGGAACGGGCATGGACACCATTATCGTGGCGGGCATCTCCGTTGCGATTTTCGGTGCGATTATCAGCATCTATTCCGGGTTCCGGCAGGCGTCGGAGGAAAAGCAAAATCTGATTTATACCCTGGGAGGTTCCAGAACGGATATGTTCCGTCTGGTGGTACTGCCCAGTTCGGTGCCGTTATTGCTCAGCACCATGAAGGTAAATATCGGGTTGTCGCTTGTGGGGGTAATTATCGGAGAATTCCTGGCTGCCAGACGGGGACTGGGTTATCTGATTATTTACGGCAGCCAGGTGTTTAAACTGCATATGGTCATCAGCTCCATCCTGATTCTCTGTCTCATTGCCTTCGGACTGTACCGGATGATTCAGGGAGTGGAGCATCTGATGAAGAAACACATGCATCTGGCGTAGTTTTATATTAAATCCATACGGAGAGTAAAATCTTGACCATCCAGGTCAACAATCCCCATACTTCCGCATACAATGGGAATCTGGGGTGGCAAATGTCCTAAGTCAATGTCCATGATAACGGGGACATTGTGGTGGGCGATGATGTCCGTGACCGCATGGTACTGATCTAAGCCCATCATGGGTTCGTCAAAATGCAAGGGGCGTCCAATGAGGAAACCTTTGGTGTACGGAAACCACCCGGCATGTTCTAAGTGCCACATGGCACGTCGGATGGAAAAGACATTTAAGTCACAGCTTTCCAAAAACCAGATAATGCCATCCTCCTTGTACCGCTCTACAAATTCTGCCACTTTGTCGTAGCGGGTTCCCACCAGATTCACCAGGCAGTCCAGACAGCCACCGATGAGCCGTCCCTCCATGTGGATAGGCTCATTGGTTTCCTCCAGCTTTCCATTCACCGGTGCGTAGCCATGGAGTACCCGTTTTTCTGTCAGATGATAGGGAGAATAAGGAGTCTGGACATCTTCCGGCCAGTCCTCTTTTTCCCATAAGGGATAGCCATGATTCACCAGTTTTTTCCCGTGTAACAGGGCAAAGGCATCCTCCACCGCCCCGTCCCATGGCTCCATGCCAAAGGCTCCGGCACAGGGGCCGTAAATGGAGGCGGTGTCACATAGGGTGGTGAGAAGAAAGGTAAAATTGGTATTGTCGGAATACCCCAGATACCACTTGGAAGCTGCTTCGCGGATGTTGTCGAAATTTACATAGTCCAGAATCTCGCACATCTCCTCTCCGCCTCCACAGGAAATTAACACCTGGCTTTTGGTATCACAGTAAGCGGTTTCCAATTCCTCCCCACATTTCTCAGGCGTATTGCTGATACCGATCCCTTCTCCCGCATAGCAGTTTGGCCCTAAGACATAGGAATAGCCCTTTTTTGTGAGATTTTCCAGTGCCCGGTCAAAGGCGGAATGGTAAGGCTCGATGTTGGCTCCAAAAGAGGGCGCCACGAAACCGATGGTGCCGCCTTCTTTTAAAAATTCTGCATATCTCATAAGTTTTCCCCCGATTCATTGTTAAGCGGAAATGGCATTTCCGGTGTAAAGCTGATAGTATCTGCCCTTGGCTGCAATCAGTTCGTCATGGGTACCCTGCTCAATAATGCGTCCCTGTTCCAGAACGATGATACAGTCACTGTTTTTAACAGTGGAAAGCCGGTGGGCGATGACAAAAGTGGTACGTCCGTGCATCAGCTTATCCATGCCGTCCTGCACGATTTTTTCTGTACGGGTATCAATGGAACTGGTCGCCTCGTCCAGAATCAGTACCGGCGGGTCTGCCACCGCTGCTCTGGCAATGGAAAGGAGCTGCCGCTGTCCCTGGCTTAAATTCGCACCATCTCCTGTGAGTACCGTCTGGTAACCATCCGGCAGCTGACGGATAAAGTGATCGGCATTGGTACGTTTTGCAGCTGCGATGACTTCTTCATCGGTGGCATCCAGACGTCCATAACGGATATTTTCCATCACGGTATTGGTAAACAGATGGGTATCCTGCAATACAATTCCTAAGGAGCGGCGAAGGTCGGATTTACAAATTTTATTCACGTTAATGCCATCATAGCGGATCTTACCGTCCTGGATATCGTAGAAACGGTTAATCAGATTGGTAATGGTGGTTTTTCCTGCTCCGGTGGAGCCGACAAATGCAATCTTCTGTCCCGGTGTCGCATGGAGCACAATGTTGTGCAGTACGATTTTTTCATCGGTATAACCAAAGTCCACATCATCGAAAACCACATCACCATTGAGTTCCGTATAAGTGGTGGTGTTCTCTGCCTTGTGATAATGTTTCCATGCCCAGAGTCCGGTTCGTTCCGGTACCTCCACCAGCTTGTCGCCCTCCCTCTTTGCATTGACAAGAGTGACATAGCCCTCATCGGTTTCCGGTGTCTCATCCAGTAATTTGAAAATACGGTCTGCGCCTGCCAGTGCCATGATGATGGAGTTTAACTGCTGGCTCACCTGGTTGATAGGCATGTTAAAAGATTTATTGAAAGTAAGGAAACTTGCCAGACCACCCAGGGTAAAGCCTCCCACACCTCCCAGTGCCAGGGCACCGCCCACGATGGCACATAGCACATAGCTGATATTTCCAATCTGTGCGTTGGCAGGCATGAGAATGTTGGCAAATTTATTGGCATTGTAGGCACTGTCAAACAACTGGTCGTTGAGTTTCTTGAAATCCTTCAGGGATTCTTCCTCGTGGCAGAATACCTTAACCACCTTCTGACCGTCCATCATTTCCTCGATGTAGCCGTTTACCTTACCGATATCCTTCTGCTGGGCAATAAAGTATTTGGAACTCTGTCCTGCAATTTTGGTGGTTACCACCATCATGACCCCTACCATAAACAGGGTGAGAATGGTCAGAGGAATATTTAAAATAATCATGCTCACCAGTACGCTGACAATGGTTACCACAGAGTTGATAATCTGGGGAATACTCTGGCTGATCATCTGCCGCAGGGTATCAATGTCGTTGGTGTAGATGGACATGATATCGCCATGGGAATGGGTGTCAAAGTATTTAATGGGAAGTTTCTCCATGTGGGCAAACATCTTGTTACGGAAATTCCGTAATGTTCCCTGGGAAACGTTAATCAACAAACGGTTGTATACATAAGCTGCCAGCGCACCACACAGGTAAAAGGTTCCTACCCGGAGAATGGCTGCCGCAAGTCCGGAAAAATCCGGGTTTTCCTGACCCAGTAAGGGCAAAATGTAGGAGTCAATCAGAGTTTTCATAAACATGGTTCCCTGTACGGACGCCAGTACACTGATAAAGATACAGATCAGAACAATCACACAATGAGGTGCATAGTTCTTCATAATTTCTTTCATAATCCGGCCAAAAAGTTTTCCGGGATGGTCGATTTTCGGTTTAGGTCCACGGCCGCGGTTTCTGCCACCCGGTCCCGGTATGGGTTTCTTATTTTCTGACATTACTGCTCACCTCCTTCGTCAAAATCGCCACTGCCACCCATCTGAGACTCATAAACATCCTTGTAAATCTCGTTGGTCGCAAGTAATTCTTCATGGGTTCCAAAAGCGTTGACCTGCCCGTTCTCCATGACAATAATGCGATCTGCATTCTGTACGGAAGAAATACGCTGGGCAATAATCAACTTTGTGGTATTAGGGATTTCCTCTGCAAAAGCCTTACGGATTTTGGCATCCGTTGCGGTATCTACCGCACTGGTGGAGTCATCCAGAATCAGAATCTTGGGCTTTTTCAACAATGCTCTTGCAATACAAAGACGCTGTTTCTGTCCACCGGAAACGTTGGTGCCTCCCTGTTCAATGTAAGTATTGTATTTGTCCGGCATCCGCTCAATGAATTCATCGGCACATGCCAGTTTGCAGGCACGGATGCACTCCTCCTCGGTGGCGTTTTCATCCCCCCACCGCAGGTTTTCCAGAATCGTGCCGGAGAATAAAACGTTCTTCTGCAGTACCACAGAAACCTCTTTACGCAAGGTGTCCAGGTCGTACTCCCGCACATCCTTGCCACCGACCTTCACGGAACCTTCTGTCACATCATAAAGACGGCTGATCAGGTTTACCAGGGATGTTTTGGCAGAACCGGTTCCACCGATAATACCAATGGTTTCCCCGGATTTAATGGAAAGGTTGATATCGTTTAAAATAGGCATCTCACTGGTTTTATTATAACGGAATCCCACATGGTCAAAGACAATGGAACCATCCGGCACGTTGTAGTCCGGGTTTTCGGGATTTACCAGGTCAGCCTTCTCATTGATAACTTCTGCCACACGCTCTGCACTCGCTTCACTCATGGTGAGCATTACAAAAATCATGGAAACCATCATTAAGTTCATCAGAATGGTCATGCAGTAGGTCATAAAACTCATCAGTTCACCGGTGGTCATGGAACCGCCCACAATCATGTGTGCGCCGAACCAGCTGATCGCCAGAATACAGGCATATAAGGTAAACTGCATAATGGGGCTATTTAAAACCACAATCCGCTCTGCCCTCAGAAACATGTTATAAATGTTGCCGCTAGCATTCTGAAAACGTTTCGTTTCGTAGTCTTCACGGTTGAATGCCTTTACCACACGGATAGCTGCCACGTTTTCCTGTACGCTGGCGTTTAAGTCATCGTACTTGTGGAACACCTCACGGAAGTATTTCATCGCCTTGGGAATCAGTCCGAAAATTGCCACGCCTAAGAATACCAGTGCTACCAGATAAATGGTGGACAGACGGGCGTTGATTCCAGCCGCCATAATGACCGCAATAATCAAAGAAACCGGTGCACGCATGCACATACGGAGAATCATCTGGTAAGCGTTCTGCAGATTGGTCACATCGGTAGTAAGTCTTGTTACCAGTCCTGCAGTGGAATATTTATCAATATTGGAAAAGGAGAAGGTCTGGATGTTGGTATACATTGCCTCTCTTAAGTTTCGGGCAAAACCGGCGGATGCCCTCGCACCGTATTTACCTCCCATAATTCCGGCAAACAAGCCGATTCCGGCGATCACTACCATCAGTGCGCCGCAAATGTAAATGTGCCGCATGTCGCCCGCCGTCACACCATTGTCAATGATGGACGCCATGAGCAGGGGAATAATCATTTCCATGATTACTTCCAGGATCATAAACAGCGGCGTAATAATGGAATCTTTTTTGAATTCCTTTATCTGAGTTGCAAGTGTTTTAATCATTTTGTGTCATCCTTCCTTTCTTCCTTTTTTATTTGCTGAGACAGTTGTTCCACATTGCTCTTCATTTTTCCCATAATCGTGAAAAATGCCTGCAATTCTTCTTCAGTCAGTCCGTTTCTCAGGGTTTGTTCCATCCGGAGCATATTATCATAACAAATATGATGCATTTCTCTGCCTTTTTCGGTAACTACCAGTTTTTTCAGTCTGGCATCATAGGCTACACTGACACGCTCTATGTACCCCTTCTGTTCCATCGGCTTGAGAATACAGGTAATGGTGGATTTGGCAAGGGATAACTCTCTCTCCAGATCTCTCTGGAAAATATCCCGGTCTGCATTTCTGCATAAATAAGCGATAATCCACCCATTCATGGTGGTCATCTCATCCACGCCGGTCTTTAACCCAAGTGCCACACGGGTACGGTTGATCAGGTTATCCATCTGGTGAATCACAAAACCCACATGTTGTTCCCTTGACATATGCTGCTCCTTTCTCTGTGGTTAAAAGTTTGATGTCAAACAGTTTGTTCACAAACTACTTTTGGTATTTTACTCGTAGAAAATGAAATCGTCAATGGCTATTCTATTAAAAAACTATAAACTTTATAAACAGGACTTTGGGGATTTGTTGACGAAACAGTTTTTTTCTTATATAATTGCTGTTTGTACTGCTTCAAAAGTACCATGCACATAAGATGAGGTTATTTTATGTTTTCAAGATTTTACCATGTGATTCTGCGCAATCTTCATCACATTTATATGATTCCCCAGATGGGCTATATGGCAAAACATCCCGAAAAATACTCAGAACAACAACGTTATGAAAAAGATCTGTTATGCATCAGACGGATGTGTAAGCCGGGACATATTACTACGGAAGGATACGGAATGGAAAATCTCCCCAAAATGGGCGGTTATATTCTCACTCCCAACCACCAGGGAAAATACGATGCCCTGAGCATTATGATTACTCACAAAGAGCCCTGCTCCATCGTTATGGATAAAGAGAAATCTAATATTCCTCTCACCAAACAGTTTCTGGATCTGGTACAGGGCAAACGGATGGATACCAATGATGTCCGCCAATCTATGAAGATTATCAAAGAAATGTCAGAGGAGGCAAAGCAGGGACGGAAATTTATTATCTTCCCGGAGGGCGGTTATTTCCATAACGGAAATGATACCACGGTTTTTAAGCCCGGCGCCTTCAAAAGTGCTGTGTGGGCGAAATGCCCCATCGTTCCCGTGGTTTTAATCAATTCTTACATGTGTTTTGAATATCACAGCTTAAAACCGGTGAAGACCTTTGTTTACTATCTGAAACCACTTTATTATGAAGATTATAAAGATATGAAAACCACGGAGATTGCAGCTTTGGTGCAAGACCGAATTCAGACCGTGCTGGATTCCTATAAGGAAGGTACTTTAATTCCGGAAAATGTATGCTGATGAAAAAAGATGCTGAGAAAGCTTTTGCTCTACTCAGCATCTTTTTTAGATTTGCAGCTATTCCAATATAAATTTCCTAATTGCCTCTGCTACTCCACCCTCATTATTGTTCCGGGTGGTGATGTAGTCTGCTTTTTCTTTTACCTTTGTATCGCCGTTGCACATACACACGCCGACTCCGGCTGTCTCAATCATGGGAATATCATTTTCTGCATCCCCGCATGCCACGGTGTCCTTTAAATCCACCTGTAAATACTCACAGAGAAACCGCACTGCCGCACCTTTGGATACGCCATGGCGCACCATTTCCAGGTATTCCTCGCAGGAAAAGAAGGTGTCCACCTCTCCTTTGCAGGCAGCATCCACTTCTCTCTGTACCGTCTTTAAAATTCCCGTTTTATCAAAATCACTCATCAGAACTTTGGAGGGTTCAAAGTCCAGATTTTCAAAAAGTCCGGAAATCACTTTATAAGGTACATTAACCAGACTGCAATATTTCTTTACCGATTCATTTTCCTCCGGAGTAAGTACATGTGTGGCATCGTAGGTATGAATATGCACCCCATATTTCTTACATATCCGGTACGCTTCTTTCGCGCACCACACCGGAACGGTTTTGTCATAAATCAGTTTCCGGGTCTCGAATTCATAGACCTGCCCACCATTGTAGGCGATGCAGTAACAGCCCGGTTTGTCCAGTTCCAGCTGCTTTGCCTGCAATAAGGCACTGGAAAGCGATCTCCCAGTGGCGATAATCACCTTATGTCCCTGTTCCAGCATTTCTTTGACCGCCAATCTGTTTGCTTCCGGCACATTTTTATTGTCATCAAGAAAGGTTGCATCTAAATCCGTAAACAGTAATTTTATTTTATTCATTGTTGTAATCCTGCCAGATAGTTGATAAATTGCTGGGCGGTTCTGCCGGAGATTCCGCCGTGGGACAATTCCCATTTATTTGCCTCGGCACAAAGCTCCTGCTCCGACATCTGGATGCCCTGCTTTTTCGCCAATTCCACCACAATGTTGAAATATTCCTTCTGGGAAGGTTTGGAGTAATTGATGGTAACGCCGAAACGATGAACCAGGGACAGTTTTTCTTCCATGGTATCGGACTGGTGCATACCGTTCTCGTTATGCACATCTTCCCGGTCACTCCAGTTTTCTTTGATAAGATGTCTGCGGTTACTGGTGGCATAAATCAGAATGTTTTCCGGCTTGGTCTCCACACCGCCCTCAATCACCGCTTTCAGGAATTTATACTCAATTTCAAATTCCTCGAAGGACAGGTCATCCATGTAAATGATAAACCGATAGTTCCGGTTTTTAATCTGGGCAATCACATTGGACAAATCCTTGAACTGGTGCTTGTAAATCTCAATCATCCGCAGTCCCCTGTCATAATACTCATTGACAATCGCCTTGATGCTGGTGGATTTGCCGGTACCACTGTCTCCAAAAAGCAAGACATTGTTAGCCTTTTTCCCTTCCACAAATGCCTCGGTGTTCTCCCGCAGTTTCTTTTTCTGGATTTCGTACCCCACCAGGTCGCTTAATACTACCTGCTCCATGTTGTTAATCGCCATGAACTCCACAGGGCCATTCTCCTTATCCCGGATACGGAACGCCTTATTCAAGCCAAACATGCCCACACCGTAGGCTTTATAAAAGTCCGTCACAGCACGGAAGAAATCCTCGGCATTTTTGCCTTCTTCCAGTCTCTCGGACAATGCCTGTACCTTTTCACTGACATTTTTGTTGTACATCATTTCTTTTTTTCCGATGGCGCGGTAATGGGAAATGGTACGGAAACAGTCAATGCCCAGGGCATCTTCCAATGGTTGGAAATCAAAGTGGAACAGGTTGTAAAACACCTGGAAATCATTTTTGGCAAAAATATTGACACTGCCCTCGTTTGCCCCCACCTTTTCACAGGTCAGGCTGAAGGGGTTTTCATTGGTGATTAAAAGAAAGGTCAAATAGTTGTGCCACAGGTTTTTGTCAAAGCCATAGTCTGTCGCTACCTCTAATAATTTGCGAATCTGGGTGTAAATATCCCGAATCAGTTCCGCATCGCTGCTCCCCGGTGTCTGGCTGTCCGGACGGGTATCAAAACGCCGGAAAATTTCTCCGATTTCATATAAAATAGTATGCTCCCGCAAAGAGCCATACATCATTAACTTTGCAATCTGATGATACATTATCGTTTCTCCTTTTCGTTCCCTTAAGTTTCTCACATTTTATCGCTTTCTCACTCCAGGTGCAAGGGAAAATTGCAATCCTTTTTCTCTGGTGGTATACTGGAAAAGATGTAACCTGTGTGGGTTACCCCTTTGAAAAATTCAGACCTGGAGGAAGAATAACTGTATGAAAATAACTGACATCCGGCTTTACACCATTTCCGTCCCCCTTCGCGTGCCTTTTAAAACCGCACTGCGGACTGTAAATTCCGTGGAAGATGTAATTGTGGAAATCCTTACCGATACCGGTAACAAAGGCTATGGCGAGGCACCGCCCACCGGTCCTGTCACTGGCGATACCACAGGCTCTATCATCGGTGCCATCCGTGACCATATTGCACCGAAATTAAAAGGTATGGATATTGACGATTTTGAAAACCTCATGCTTACCCTGCAAGCTTCCATTGTGAAAAACACCAGCGCAAAGGCTGCGGTGGATATGGCACTGTGGGATTTATACGGTCAGTTATATCAGATTCCTGTTTATAAATTATTAGGTGGTTCCCGTAAATCCATCGTCACCGATATTACCATCAGTGTCAACGAGCCGGAGAAAATGGCTCTGGATGCTTTAAATGCCAAGGAGCGCGGCTACGACTGCCTGAAAATCAAAGTAGGCAAGGATGCAAACAAAGATTTGGAACGTCTCCTGGCTGTCCGCAAAGCGGTAGGTTCTGACCTGTGCATCCGCATTGACGCCAACCAGGGCTGGACTGCCAGAGAGGCTGTCCGTCTGTTAAACCAGATGCAGGAAAAGGGATTAGACATTGAATTCGTGGAACAGCCGGTGAAAGCCCATGACTTCGAGGGCATGAAATATGTCACCGAACATTCCTATGTGCCGGTACTTGCCGATGAAAGTGTCTTCTCTCCCGAAGATGCCTTGACCATCATGCAGATGCGTGCCGCTGATTTAGTCAATATTAAGCTGATGAAATGCGGTGGAATCTACAACGCCTTAAAGATTGCCTCTGCCGCAGAGGTTTATGGCGTGGAATGTATGATTGGCTGCATGTTGGAGGCAAAGGTCAGCGTCAATGCTGCCGTACATCTGGCATGTGCGAAACAAATTATCACCCGCATTGACTTGGACGGCCCTGTTCTCTGTAAGGTTGATCCTGTTCACGGCGGTGCCGTTTTCCAGGAAAAGGATATTACCGTTTCCGATGCACCGGGACTTGGCATTACCGGTATTGACGGATTACAACCGATTGCTTGGTAGAAATAATACAGACATGACAAAAGGCATACCGGAAACGGTATGCCTTTTCAAATAAAAAGCTGAAAATGAGACTCGAACTCACGACCCCTTCATTACGAGTGAAGTGCTCTACCGACTGAGCTATTTCAGCTTATCTGACCTGCAAAGGTAAATCAACATATGCTATTATATATGAACCGTAAGGCTTTTGCAAGGACAAATTTTAATCATGTGTGGAAATGTGTGGAAATATTGCAGTTGCAAGAACTAATTTACTTATCCATATGCACATCCAACTGGGGGAAGGGAATCTGTACACCGGCTTCATCTAAAGCCAGCTTGATTCTTTCTGTAACCGCCCATTTTCCCTCCCAGTAGTCCTCATTTCGGAACGTACATCTCACACCTAAGATGACAGCACTGTCTCCCAATTCATCCACAAACACCTGCTTCGGTTCCTCCTGCAGGACACGGGGTTCCTCCGACAACACTTTCTGAATCACATCCTTTGCCATACGGATATCCGAATTATAAGAAATTCCTACTTTTGCCAGCATTCTTCTTTTCGGATTACTGGAAAAATTGATGACACTGCTACCGGCTAAGCTTCCGTTTGGAACCATAACAATATGATTATCCAATGTCTCTAATGTGGTATAAAAGATCTGGATTGCTTTCACAGTCCCCTCATTTTTTCCGGAGTTTTCAACAATATAATCTCCCACCCGGAAAGGCTTCAATAAAAGAATCAGTACCCCTCCTGCCAGATTGGACAGGCTTCCTTGTAATGCCAGACCGATGGTCACACCGGCGGATCCCAGCAAAGCCACCATGCTTGCCACATTGAAACCAAAACCGGAAGCAATCAGAAAAATTAAAAGAATATATAAGGCATATTTCAGGAAAGAATCGGCAAACTGCCGCACACCTATATCTGTGTTATGGCGTTCCATCGAGGTGTGAACCAGTTTTCTTATCAGCCTGATCCCCTGCACCCCAATCATAAACACCAGTGCAGCAATCAATACCTTTACTCCAAAATGTAACAGCTTATCCGGCAATTCCTCCAGAAACTTTTGAATTACAGTGGGATCCACCTGGGGTGTTTCCAGAATTTCATCTACCACACCACCTTGATCATTCTCAAAAAACATTGTTTATTTCCTTTCCAAACCATGATATCTGTCATACATTATTCATTTAGCATACCTATGCTAAGGAATGGATGAAAATTCCGCTTAACAGTTTCGGCTCAAACCAGGTTGATTTCGGGGGCATCAGTTTTCCTGCATCTGCCACAGCAAACAGCTCCTGAATAGAAGTTGGATATAAGGAAAAGGCAACCACACAATCTCCAGCCACTCTTCGCTCCAGTTCTTCCATCCCTCTGATTCCTCCTACAAAATCAATTCTGCCATCCGTCTTAGGATCAAGAATTCCCAGAATAGGCGCTAGCAAATGATTCTGTAATAAAGACACATCCAATCCCTCAACCGGATCCTCACTGGTAAATTCCGGGCGGATCTGCAGACGATACCAGCCATCTTTTAAGTATAAACCGAATTCACCCTTTTTCTCCGGTTTCCGATATTCTGCCGGACAATCCCCGCTTCCTGCCTTGGTTACCAGAAACGCCTGTTCCAGTTTATGCAGAAATTCCTCTTCCGAAAGTCCGTTCAAATCTTTCACTACCCGGTTATAATCCATAATCATCAGATCTTTATCCGGGAACAAAACGGATAAGAAATAATGATAAGCTTCTGATCCGGTATCATTGGGATTTTCTGCTGCACGTTTCAGTCCTACCTTCACTGCGGAAGCACAACGATGATGCCCGTCTGCAATATAAATATTCTGTATTTCCGCAAAGGCATTCTGAATCGCCCCAATCTGTTCCGGCGCATCCATAATCCAGACCGTATGGCGGGTTCCGTCTTCACGGTGTAAATCGTATAAAGGTTCCTTTTCCATACATTCTTTTACGATCTTTCCGATTTTCTCATTGGCCCGGTACGCCAGAAAAATCGGACCGGTCTGTGCATTACAGGTATCCACATGGCGAATCCTGTCCTGTTCTTTTTCCGCACGGGTATTTTCGTGTTTTTTGATCACACCATTTTCGTAATCTTCAATGGAAGCACAGGCACAAATTCCTGTCTGTGTCCTTCCATCCATAGTCAACTGATAGATGTAATAGCAAGGTTTATCATCCTGAATGAAACTGCCATCCTTCACCCAGTCCCAAAGCATTTCCTTTGCCTTGGCATAAACCTCATCTGCGTACATATTATGCTCCGGCTCGAACTGGGTCTCCGGGCGGTCAATTGCAAGAAAAGAATGGGGGCGCTTCTCTACAAGAGTTCGTGCTTCCTCTCTGTTAAACACATCATAGGGAAGTTCCGCAATGTCTGCAACGCGCTCCTTCGCCGGTCTGATTGCCTGAAATGGTCTGATGTCTGCCATCGTACAGTTTCCTCCTCATGTCATTTGTTGATACTGCTGTTTAAAATAAGGGAGCCGTTAACTTTAATAACGGTCCAAAAAGAAAATTTGTGGCAAAATGCTGTTTCAGCCAATCTGGTGTTACTTCCTCACAAACAGCAAACACTTCCAACATATCTTCTTTCAGACTTTCCGTCACACTGGTCTTATACAGGAATGTTCCACATTCAAAATGATGATAAAAGCTTCGATAATCCATGTTGATCGTACCGACCGTGGCAATTTCATCATCACTCAAAAAACACTTCGCATGGATAAATCCCGGCGTGTATTGTAAAATCCGCACACCGGCTTGAATCAACGCACTATAATTGGACTGGGTCAGCCAATAGGCAAACTTTTTATCCGGAATGCCCGGTGTCACAATCCGCACATCAACGCCCCTCTTTGCAGCCAGACATAAAGCCTGGATCATGGCATCATCCACAATGAGATACGGTGTATACAGCCACACATAATGCTTCGCTTCATTGATAATATTCATGTAAATATTCTCACCCAACGTTTCATTATCTAAAGGTGAGTCTCCATAGGGCTGCACATAACCATCCCGGAAACTGTCCGCAGGAAAATCAACCAAATAAGGGGAATAATCTGCCTCCGTAGGACGCATGGCATTCCACATCTGCAAAAACATGACCGTAAAGCTCCGGGCAGCTTCACCCTCTACACGGATTCCTGTGTCTTTCCAGTGTCCGTATTTCACTTTATGGTTAATATACTCATCCGCCATGTTTACACCACCGGTATAGGCAATCTTTCCATCAATGGACACAATTTTCCGATGATCACGATTGTTTAAAATAATGGCCATGAGCGGAAACAGCTTATTAAATGCTACACTCTTAATTCCTTCCCGCTCCAGCTGCTCATCATAATGGTTAGGCAGGACAAACACACTTCCTACATCATCATACATGACACGTACTTCCACGCCCTCTGCAACCTTACGCCGCAGAATTTCATGTACGGAATCCCACATATCCCCTTCTTCCAGAATAAAGTATTCAACAAAGATAAATTTCTCTGCTTTTTCCAGATCCTTTAATAGAGAATACCAGTATTCCTCACCGATCTTGAAGTACGTATTTTTCGTATTTTTATATACAGGAGTATAGGAATAATTTCCGATGTAATAACAGAGATTTGCTACCTTCTTATTCTCCGCAGCAATCTCATTCCAGACCTGATTTTGCGGATGATAAGACTCCTTCGTGGCTTTTTCTGCACGATCTACGTTTTTGCGCAGACGTTTAAACATAAACACGTGACCAAACAAAATATAAATCAGTCCACCTAATAACGGTACGGACAAGATCAAAACAATCCAGGAAATTTTCACCGAAGCATTGGAATGCCGATAGAGCAAAAAAATCACAGCTCCAAAGCTAAGAATACGCAGAACAATATCAATATAAACATAGTAACTGCTCAGCTTCCAGATTTCAAAGCCCACAAACAAAACCTGAAGCAAAACCAGAAGCGCGGTAATAACCAGCCGTGACAATAAGGTACTTCCGATTTTTTTAATCACTCGTCCCATAGAATGACCTCTCCTTTCTGCAGCGTCTGTTTCAGATCGATCAATCTCTGGTTACTGGAACCCCGAAAACGCAGGCTGATATCCTTTAATCGTTCTTCAAAGCGGCCATCTACCAGTACATCAATCATGGAAAGCATTTCCTTTGTCTCTTCCCATTGCTCTAACATCCGGCCCATAATATCTTCTTCCAAACGATAGCCGGTATAGCACCAGATATCTTTCTCCGGATAGGTTTCTTTTACCTTTTTCAAAAAAGGAAGAAGCCCCTGTTGATTGACTCGCTCCAAGGGTTCTCCACCTAACAGCGTAAGCCCCCTGATATAGGAGGGGGCTAATGCTGTCAATAATTCTTTTTGTATTTCAGCAGTAAAGGGATTTCCATAGGAAAAATCCCATGCGATTTCGTTGAAACAGCCTGGACAATGGTGGGTGCAGCCACTGACAAACAGGGAAACCCGCACCCCCGGTCCATTGGCAATATCGCATTTCTTAATTTCCGCAAAATTCATAAAATTTCCTTTATACCTTATAAATGAAGGACACGCTCTTTGATTTCCTGGGTACGTCCCTGATTCCAGTACTGGGTTCCAATATAACCACAGGTACGCCTTGCCACATTCATGGTATCCTGATCCCGGTTTCCGCAGTTCGGGCACTCCCAAACCAGTTTTCCGTCATCATCGGTAACAATCTGAATTTCTCCGCCATATCCGCATTTCTGGCAATAATCACTTTTCGTATTCAGCTCTGCATACATGATGTGATCATAAATATATTTCATCACACTTAAAACAGCATCCAGATTGTCCTGCATATTCGGAACCTCCACATAACTGATGGCTCCGCCCGGAGACAATTCCTGGAATTGTGCCTCGAATTTCAACTTTTCAAAGGCATCAATCGGCTCGGTTACATGAACATGATAACTGTTTGTGATATAGTTCCGATCCGTTACCCCTTCAATGATGCCGAAACGCTTCTGTAAGCACTTGGCAAATTTGTAGGTTGTGGATTCCAACGGCGTTCCATACAAACTGAAATCAATATTGGTTTCTTCTCTCCACTGCTTACATGCATCATTAAGGCGCTGCATTACCTTTAACGCGAAAGGAGTAACCTTGGGATCCGTATGGGATCTTCCGGTCATATAACGGGTACATTCACAAAGCCCCGCATACCCCAAAGAAATCGTGGAGTAACCATGATACAGCAGTTTATCAATTTTCTCACCCTTCTTCAAACGGGCAAGCGCTCCATACTGCCAGAGAATCGGCGCCACATCCGATAAGGTTCCCTTCAAACGGTTATGTCTGCACATCAGTGCTTTTTTACAAAGTTCCAATCGCTCATCCAGAATTTTCCAGAATAACTCCATATCCCGGTTGGAGGAACAAGCCACATCTACCAGATTTAAGGTAACAACCCCCTGATTGAAGCGTCCGTAGAATTTGGGTTTGTTTTCTTCATCCTTATAGACCGTAAGGAAAGAACGACATCCCATACAAGGATAGCAATTTCCATCCTTCAGTTTCTTCATGATTTTCTCGGAAATATAATCCGGAACCATTCTCTTGGCTGTACACTTAGCTGCCAGTTTTGTTAAATACCAGTATTTGGAATCCTCATGGATATTATCCTCTTCCAATACATAAATCAGCTTGGGGAATGCTGGTGTAATATAAACACCCTTTTCATTTTTTACCCCCTGAATACGTTGATTCAGCACTTCTTCGATAACAGCTGCCAAATCCTCCCTGATCTGCCCTGCAGGCACCTCATCCAGATACATAAATACAGTGACAAAGGGAGCCTGTCCATTAGTGGTCATCAGAGTAATTACCTGATACTGAATCATCTGCACACCACGTTTGATCTCATCTTTCACACGCATTTCCGCAATGGCATTGATTTTTTCTTCGGATACATCCTCTCCCACTGCCTCCAGTTCCTCACGGACACTCTTACGGAATTTTTCACGGCTGACCTGTACAAAGGGCGCCAGATGTGCCAGGGAAATGCTTTGTCCGCCATACTGGGAGCTTGCTATCTGTGCGATAGATTGCGTTGCAATATTACATGCCGTAGAAAAGCTTTTGGGTGTATCAATCATGGTCTCACTGACTACGGTTCCGTTCTGCAGCATATCTTCCAAATTGACCAGACAGCAGTTGTGCATGTGCTGTGCAAAATAGTCTGCATCATGGAAGTGAATGATTCCTTTCTCATGAGCTTCTACCACATCCTCCGGCAAAAGGAACCGACGGGTAATATCCTTAGACACCTCTCCCGCCATATAGTCACGCTGGACACTGTTTACGGTCGGATTTTTATTGGAATTCTCCTGCTTGGCTTCCTCGTTATTACACTCCAACAGACTTAAAATCTGTTCATCCGTAGAATTTGATTTACGTACCAGCGCACGACGATAACGATAGGTAATATAATTACGGGCTACCGCAAAAACCTGACGATCCATCAGTTCGTTCTCTACCATATCCTGAATTTCTTCCACGCTGGGAGAACGCTTCAAAGCAAGACAATCCTGCTCCACTTTATTGGCAATTTCCAGAATGTCACTCTCCGGCATCCGGTCCCCTTGTTTGACACTCTTGTTTGCCTTCTGGATAGCTATAATGATCTTGGAAAGGTCAAAACTAGCCTCCGCACCACTTCTTTTAATGATTTTCATACCCTCACTCCTGACATAATAAATCTATACCCACAGCACATCGCAGATACTATATATTGTACCATGGTATTTATTTATGTCAAGATGTGCCCTTGTAAAAGGCTGTGGTCAAAAGGGACTAAAGTCATTTAGAAAAACAAATGCTCAATGAGTATTTTGCAGCCGATTGCAATAAGAATTACGCCACCCACAATCTCTGCTTTTGCTTTATATTTATTTCCAAATACATTTCCGATTTTCACTCCTGCAGCAGAAAAAACAAAGGTTGTGCAGCCGATAAGAGTAATGGCCATCCATATATTAACTCCAAGAAAGGCAAATGTAATTCCCACAGCCAGGGCATCAATGCTGGTGGCAATGGCCATTAACAGCATGGTTTTAAATCCAAAAGATGCACTGGTCTGCTCTTCTTCGTCAGACAACGCCTCACGGATCATATTGACACCGATAAATACCAGAAGGACAAATGCAATCCAATGATCAATCTTAGTAATGTAACTTTCAAAAGCGGAACCTAATAGATAGCCGATCAATGGCATCAGTGCCTGAAAGCCACCGAACCACAATCCACAGCAGAGCATGTGCTTTGGCCTTACTTCCTTGACTCCCAGTCCCTTGCAGATAGAGACGGCAAAGGCATCCATGGACAGTCCGACCCCCAGTAAAAACAACTCGATAATTCCCATTTTTCTTTTCTCCTTTTCACAAAAGTTTTTATTGCATTAGGAAGAAATTTCCTATGCAATAAAAAGAACCCAGATACAGAATGTCGTTCATCATTCTGTGTCTGAGTCTCGTTCATTAAGATATGCCAGATTCCAAATGAATCAGTGTGTTGACATATCACACTATTTAGTGCAAACTACTCCCTCATGGGTTCGTTATCATTTCTTAATACTATGCCATATTGATAAAACTTTGTCAACAAAATATGGAAGTTCATAAAATTTACTCTCTGTTCTGTCCCAACAGAAAATCTTCTATCACATACGTTGTTACAAACCCTGCATCTATCCTGGCGATTTTTTCCTGCACATGTACAGAGGCACTTTTCCAGGGAATTCGTTCTCCCTGAGCTGTCACAAAATAATAGGTCACCGTTCCCGTCTGCGTACCAGTCTCCACCGGAGCTTCCAGACGATCTATGCTCTCCAGTTCTGCCACCATATGTTCTCCCTCACTACAGAGAATCCGCATAGGTTCCAGCGTCTCCAAGACAGGCAAAACCTCCACGCTGTGATAAGGATTTCCGTCTTTCGGCTGTCCTCCGGAAACCGCTAAAGGCGAGATCTCCACCTCTGGCAAAAATTCCTGATAATCATAGTTTTCCAGCCCATAGTCATAAAGTTTGCGGCTGTCCTGCCACTTCCATCCCTTGTGATTCGGCCAGCCACACGCCAGCAATGCAATGGTATAAATTCTGTCATCCCGTTGTAAAGCACCCACATAGCAATACCCTGCACTATTGGTGAAACCGGTTTTTCCGGACAGTGCTCCATCCATCATGCCAAGAAAAGCATTATGATTGTGGCAGGTGTAGGACTGCCTTCCTTCCATATCGGAAAAAGAATGGTCAACTGCTCTTGTAATTTCCAGAAACTCTTCTTTTTTCGGGCTGGATGTAACACAGTACGCCATGATTTTTGCCAAATCTGACGCCGTTGTGCCATGAGTCAGTACCTTTTCCTCTCCCTTTTCATTTTCGACTACCTGCACGGCATCCAATCCGTTGGGAGTAACAAAGGTAGTATCCTTACAACCGATTTCCAACGCCTTCTCATTCATCATTTTTGCAAAGGCAGCTACAGCCTGTTTGCTTTCTTCTACCTTTCGCTCCCCTGCTGTGTCAGACAGTCCCAGTGTTTTTGCGCCGATGGATTCTGCCAAAATCACTGCTGCATCGTTATGGGATTCCAGCATGAGGGAATAAAGCAGATCCTTTACCAGAAACTGTTGGCCGCTCTGGACTCCAAGATGTACTTTAGGTTGTGCCCCTGCATAGGCAGAAGTCTCTACAATCTGGTCATCACACTCCTGCTCCAGTACCAGAATGCAGGTCATAATCTTCGTGGTACTGGCATTGGACAGCTTTTCACTTCCATCCTTTTCATATAAAACCCGCCCTGTCCTGGCATCCATCAGAACTGCCGCTTTAGAATAAAGTTCCGTAGGGGCAAGTTGGGGACTTTCTGTATCCAGCAAAATTTGTCCGGAGGCTACCCTGTTGCCCCTCTCGCTGCAAGCTTCTGAAGCTGTCCCCTTCACCGGCAAATATACAAAAGAAAACAGGAGCCCTGTCACCGTTACCCCAACGACTCCAAGCCTCCCGGCTGCTTTCTTTAATTGCTTTCCGTTTTTCATGCCACACCGCCATAATAGAACTCTTTATACGATATGCATTTTCCTCTTACTCTATGCGCGGAAAAGTCCCTTGGAAAAACCATAAGCAATCATCTGCGCTCTGGAGCTGAAGGTTTCCGTCTCAATCAAATGTAAAACCTCCGCAGGTGTGTAAAAGGCTGCCTTAATCTGTTCGTTTGCGGACATGTGCTCGTCAGAAATTGTTCCCTCTGCTTCCACAAATGCGATCTGCGTCTTTGCGTCAGAAATTGTCACTGTAGAAAAAGAGGGGGGAAAAATTTTAATAATCCGTTTTAAATTCAGACCGGTTTCTTCATATAATTCCCGTTGAATACATTCCTCTACGCTTTCATTCTCCTCCAGGTGTCCTGCACAAAGTCCGTAAATTTCGCAGTTAATGGCCATGCGGAATTCCTTTAAAAGAAGTAGCTTTCCCTCATGTACTGCCGCAATGGACACACCGGTCACTGCAGTTCCCAGATCTTTTGGCTCAGAAAGTTCTTTTAAGCTTACAATTTCATAAATTTTTTCCTTTCCGGCCTTATTCTCATAAGTCAGTTCGTAATCCTTGAGATATTTTCCGTCACGAACCTTTTTCAGATTTAATAGTTTCATGGTTTGTCCCCTAATTTTGATTGACTTTTTTATTACCTTGCAACTGCTCTGCCAATGGATGGGATACCTTTTTTCTGGTAATTTCCACAATACCCAGTGCCGTAATATCATGTACCTTCGTAGGTACGGGATCCTGTTGTGCCATTGTGCGAAGTTCCTGGAAAAACTGCTCCCGCTGCTCTTTATCCTTGATATTTACAAAATCCACCAGAATCATTCCGGACAGATTTCGCAGACGCAGCTGACGAAATACCTCCTCACCCGCCTCCTTATTTACTAATTGTGTCAATTCCTCCGGAGAATCCTTCCGAATGCATTTTCCACTGTTCACATCAATGACTGTCATCGCCTCTGTGTGGTCAATTACCAGATATCCTCCGCATTTAAGCCACACCTGCCGGGCAGTCAGCTGTGATAAATGCGTCTCTATGGAATACAAGGATGTCAAAGATACACGGGCATCCTCATAATATCGAAGCTGTATCCCATCAAAATTCATTGAACGCTCCCGATAATTCTTCAGCTGTGCCTGAATCTCTGCGTCATCGGTTATAACCTGAAAAGATTCCTCCTCTTTCAGACATTCCTGCAAAAAATATAACCACCCCGGCATAACCTGCACCAATTTCGTATAACACAATGCATGATCCGCTTTTTGTTGTAACATTTCTATGTTTTCACAGTTCGTTATCTTTCCGTTTACTGCAGGTAATTTTGTTTTTAAGGCTTCTCTGGTTACCTGAACCAACAGTTCATCCCCTGCCTTTATAGGAACATTTCCGGTTCGGTTGGTCCGATAGAGCATTCCCTTTTCCAATAAGCTTACTCCAAGATCGTTCCCCAGGGATAAATAGCAGGATATGCCCTTTTGTACATCCACAAAAGCTGCTCCCAGATTTTCTGCCACCCGGGTGACCTTCCCCAGATAGACTTCTCCCAGCTGTGGCTGTTCCTTATTCCTTTCATCCCCATAGACATGGATCTGTTCCAGCTGTCCCTTCTGAAAAAAAGCTGTCACCAGCTGACCTTTGCGTCGTAACATCACACAAACAGCATTGGAGGGCACCGCCGTAGCACCGCCCTCCCTTTTCAACAGATCTTCTGCTTCCGTATATTTTTTTCGAGGTTTTATGATTTCCTGCATTTTTGATCATTCCTTATTTCCGTTAAAATCTCTCACCTACGGAATCTAACGGTACATAGTTTGGCTCTTCCTCGGTTCCTGCATTCGTGTAAGTATCCACTCTGGTTACTGCCAGTGCAAATTCCGACAATTTGTCTCCACAGAAGGAATATAGAGCCTCTATCACCATTCCCGGCTTGATATTACCGGCTGAACTGGCGTTGACTAACATCTCCAGGCCAACAGGATGATTCTCTGCATCCCAAAGCACCTTACATTCATAAATAGCATCTCGCAAATTCAATACTTTGCTGCCATTCTTTGTCTCTTTCTCATAGGGAATGTCTTCCCTTGATAAAAAGTTTTCTAATTGACCCACATAGTCAAATCGTGGTTCATAGCCTTCCCGGAAACGAACCTGATATCTGGCTGCCGCCACAGATGCCATGGCATTGGCAGCTCCCTCCGGAAGCCGCACCACATTGGTCACACGGATTCCCGGAACATTTACCTGATTCAGCCGATCCATAATATCCTGAGAAGAGGTTATGGATTCCATCTCCACATCCAGATACTCTCCATAACTTTCCAGGCCTACACCCAGCGGCGCTGCGAAAGACAAAATCTGATGAGGACTGTATCCTCCGGAATAGGCGATATCCAGCCCAGCCCGACGGTTCGCCTTCTGAAAATAACGCATGATGTCCAGATGACCGATAAATTTCACCACACCGGTTTTTTCAAACTTCATGCGGACTTTAATTCGTTCACTCATTCTTTGTTTCCTCTTTGTCTTTTCTGCCATACAGGGCTTTCATTGCCGCCTTTCCATCGGCAATTGCCTGGATCGCAGCTTCCGCCTCTTTCTGGAACAGTGCCTCTTTTTCCAGTTCACCGGCTCTGTCCTCATAGCAGATACCCACACCGTATTTATTGGCACCACAGCCCTGGCACTGTCGCTTACAGTTGGGAGAAACCACAGCTTCCTTGGATTTCAGCCATTCTCTTTTCAAAAACTCTTTGTTTACTCCACAATCCAGAAAATCCCAAGGGAAAATTTCATCCAGATCGCGTTCCCGTGTGGTATAAAAGTCCATGGAAACACCACAGTCTGCAAAGCATTGCAGCCATACATCATGTTTATAGTACTCGCCCCAGGCATCATAGAGACACCCACGCTCATAAGCCAGTTTGATTACTGGTGCAATTCGCCGATCACCTCTGGCAAATACCCCCTCCATCACACTTACATCTGCCTCATGCCAGTTATATTTGATACTTTTCTGATTATGCTGCTCAGAAATTGCTTTTCTGCAAGTATAGGCTTTTTCCAGGAACTGTTCCTTGGTACACTGAGGTGCCCACTGGAATGCAGTAAACGGTTTCGGAATAAAGAAGGAGGTACTGGACACAATCTGCACCTTGCCGTTCACCCGCTCCTGCTTTGGAACAGTGTCAAAAAAAACCATGGCAATCTTATTGGAGAGATCTGCGATCCCCCGGATATCCTCATCCGTCTCACCGGGCAGTCCCAACATAAAATACAGCTTCACACGGGTCCAGCCTCCTTTGAAGGCCAGCTGTGCTCCGTGTAGAATCACTTCCTCTGTCAATCCCTTGTTAATCACATTTCTCATTCTCTGTGATCCGGCTTCCGGAGCAAAGGTCAGAGAGCTCTTTCTAATATCCTGTACCTTCTCCATAACATCCAGAGAAAAGGCATCAATTCGCAAACTGGGAAGAGAAATATTCACATGGCGTTTATCGCATTCCTCTATCAGGTAGTCCACCAGTTCCGGTAATTTGGAATAATCACTGGTACTTAAGGAACTTAAAGTCAGTTCTTCATGTCCTGTATTATTTAATAAAGTAACGGCACGCTCTTTCAGAAACTCCAGATTTTTTTCACGTACAGGACGATACAATTGTCCTGCCTGACAGAACCTGCACCCGCGAATGCAGCCTCGCTGAATCTCCAATACTGCCCGATCCTGCGTTACCTTAATATAAGGTACAATCGGTTTCTCCGGATAGACAATATTGTCATCAAAATCTTTTACGATTTCTTTATGAATCGTGGTGGGAAGTCCTTCTTCTGTAGGTAAGAAACTGGCAATCGTTCCATCTTCCTTATAGGTTGCTTCATAAAACTGAGGTGCATAGATTCCCGGAATTTTACCTGCCTCAATCAGGAATTCCCGCCTGGTTCGTCCCTCTTTCCGATACTGCTTATACAAATCCAACAATTCACGATATCGTGTCTCGCCTTCACCGATATAAAATAAATCAAAGAAAGGGGTGATCGGTTCCGGATTATAGGAACAGGGACCTCCGCCAAGGACAATCGGTACTCCCCAATCCCGATCTTTTGCTTCCAACGGAATCCCGGAAAGATCCAGAATTTGTAATATGTTGGTATAACACATTTCATATTGCAGGGTAATTCCAAGAAAATCAAACTCTTTTACCGGATCTTGCGACTCCAGCGCAAAGAGAGGTATGTGCTGTTCCCGCATGATCTTGTCCAAATCCACCCAGGGAGAATAAACCCGCTCACACCAGGTGTCCTCATAGCGGTTAAACATATCATATAAAATTTGTATACCCAGATGGGACATTCCAATCTCATAAACATCCGGAAAACACATACAGAAACGCACCGCCACGTTTTTCTTATCTTTGACAACGGCGTTCACTTCGTTGCCGATATAACGTGCCGGCTTATCAATGGTCATTAATATTTCATCACTTAAGGCTAATTTACTCATGTTCCTATTGTATTTCATTTTGCGGCAAAAGACAAATCATTTTTCGTAAGCCATTCCTCCGCCAATTCTTTTATCCATACAGTCTGTTCCTGACTTAACAAATCGATTCCGTCCCTGACAACCGGATTTTCTGATTCCAGGACAAAATAAATTCCGGTACAAAGTAACAGCGTCAAAAGACATCGAAACAAAAATTTTATTCCTGGTCCGAATACGTGATTCTTATCCGTCTCGTTTCCCGTTGTTTTCATAGTAGGATAAGAATAGGTTTTTCCATATAAAATATGCTCTCTGGTCTGTAGATCTCTTATATTAGCATCCTGTTCCATGCGAATTTGTTTTAAAAGTTCCAGTTTTGTTTCTGTTAATGCCAACCCCTATCACCTCTTTTCTCTTAATTTATCATATGTCTTTTCTTCCTCCTCTAGGACAAATTTAAAGAAATTCTTCTCATAACAGAAAAAGGAAGCAAACTGCTTTGCTTCCTTCTGTCACTCTTTTATTCTCTCAGGCCTTCTCGTAAAAGAAAGAACTTCTACGATCAAACCCCATATCCTTAGGATTGATAATCTGTTCTGTACTACCGATGAAAAGTATTCCCTTTTCCTTTAATGACTGCTGGAATTTACGAAAGATCTCATCTTTCGCATCCTCCGTAAAATAGATTAATACATTACGGCAGACAATCAAATTACAGTCTGTAGGGTAAGCATCTTTCAACAGATTATGCTGTTTAAATTCAACTCTTGACTTAATTTCCTCGGATATCTGATAGGAAGGTCCCACCTGGGTAAAAAACTTCTTTCTCAAATCCATAGGAACCGACGAAATGCTTTTCTCTCCATATAGCCCGACTTTTGCTTTCTCAATTACCTGTTTATCAATGTCTGTTGCAAAAATCTTAATCTGATTTAATGGTAAATGTCTAGAAAAAGCCATAACCAAAGAATATGGCTCGTCCCCGGTAGAACAGGCAGCACTCCAAATTTTAAGATTCTTACCAAATCTGGAAATCAGAGTCGGAATAACCTCTTCATCCATGATCTTCCATTGATCCGGGTTACGATAAAACTCAGAAACGTTAATGGTAAGATAATTGACAAACTCGTCAAACAGCGCCTTATCCGTCTTTAACACCTGAACATACTTGTCATATCCCACAATATGATGCTTCGCAATCAGTGTATCGATGCGACGTTTCATTTGTTTTTCTTTATAAGCATTCAAATCGATCTTGGTCAGGTCATAGACCTCCCTTTTCAGATATTCATAATCATATACCATACAAATACCCTCGATTCTTAAATTCTACTTTCCAGGGAATCCTTATTCCTGTTCGCTTGCAATTACAGCATCAATGTCTACAGGTACTACATCTGCATCATCATTGCTCTCTTCCTTGGGTTCAGGAGCATACATTGCCTTTACACTCAGGGAAATCTTTTTCTCTGCAGGGTTGAAATCTACAACCTTAGCGGTTACCTCATCACCAACCTTTAATACATCGGAAGGTTTCTCTACGCGCTCTTTCGCGATCTGGGAAACATGTAACAGGGCATCCACACCGGGGAATAACTCAACAAATGCACCAAAATCGGTCATTCTTGCTACCTTACCGGTTACAACATCACCTACTGCAATTTTAGACTCAGCCTGTTTCCAAGGATTCTCATCATCGAATTTCAAGCTTAATGCAATCTTATTCTCAGAAATGTCTTTGATCAGGACTTTCAGTTTCTGACCAACAGTAAATACCTTCTTGGGATTCTCAATTCTGCCCCAACTCATCTCAGAGATGTGAAGCAGGCCGTCAGCTCCGCCTAAATCTACGAATGCGCCGAAATCGGTTACATTCTTAACAGTTCCTTCTACTACATCGCCGGGTTTAATGCGCTCAAACAGTTCTTTCTGTTTCTCTGCCTTCTCAGCAACGATAAGACGCTTTCTGTCTCCGATATATCTTCTTCTCTTGGGATTGTACTCGCTGATAACGAACTCGATCTCCTGTCCGGCGTATTTGCTCAGATCCTTCTCATAGGTATCGGATACAAGGCTTGCAGGAATAAAGATACGAACTTCTTCTACTACTACGCTTAAGCCACCGTCTAAAACCTGGGCAACTTTTGCTCTTAAAATTTCCTGATTGTTGAATGCTTCCTCGATACGCTTATTGCCTCTGTCTGCAGCAAGTCTCTTGTAGGTCAGGATAACCTGTCCTTCCCCGTCATTGACTTTCAGGATCTTAACTTCCATCTTGTCGCCAACTTTTGCAACGGTAGTAAGGTCTACGTTTGCTTCGTTGGTGTATTCATTTCTGGTCAGAATACCGTCTGATTTATATCCGATGTTCAGTACCATTTCTTCCGGCTTCACATCGATAACTGTACCTTCGACTACCTCTCCTGCATGTATTGTCTTAAATGATTCGTCTAACATTTGTTCAAAAGTTAATTCTGACATAATTTTGAACCTCCTCGATAATATTGTTTGGGGTAGACGCCCCGGCAGTGATTCCAAATAGTCGAACAGCCTTTTTCGGTGGCTCCAGTTTCAGATCGTCCAATGTCTGGATGAAGTAGGTCTCGGGACATTCCTCTCGACATATCTCATACAGTTTACGGGAATTGGAACTGTGCCTGCCTCCTATTACGATCATGACATCCACTTTAGCTGCTATTTCTTTCGCCTCAGTCTGCCTTTCTTCTGTTGCGTTACATATAGTGTTCACAACACTACCATTGTAACCTCTTTTCTTCACAATTTCAACTAATTCTTGAAATTTGTTGTAGTTAAATGTCGTTTGGGAAACGATACAGATTTCCTGATTCTCAGGAAGGGATACTGTCTGTGCCTCTTCCGGATTTTCCAAAATCGTAACCGTGCTTACGGACCAGCCACGGATTCCCTCCACTTCCGGGTGACCCGGATTGCCGATAATGACAATATGTTTCCCTGCCTGACTCTCCTGTTCCACAATTCGATGGATTCTTTTTACAAAAGGGCAGGTAGCATCTACGACCTCATGTCCGCTTGCAAGCATGCAGTCATAGATCTCCTTGGAAACGCCATGGGAACGATTGATAACAATTCCTCTGGGGAGTCTCTCCAGTTCTTCCAGTTTTTCCACCACACGGACGCCTTTTCGCTCAAAATCTGCCACCACTTCTTCATTATGAATAATCGGGCCGTAGGTGTAGATGGGTTTTCCTTCGCTATGCTCCAGTTTTTCGTAGACCATGTCCACGGCACGTTTCACGCCGAAGCAGAATCCGGCACTTTTTGCAAGAAATACTTCCATATTTATGCCCTTTTTCTTTCCTGACAAATCTGGATAATCCGTTCCACCACTTCCTCGATGGTCATCTCGGAAGAATCTACTAACACCGCATCCTCCGCCTGTTTCAAAGGTGCAATCTCCCGGTGCATATCCTGATAGTCCCTGGCGATAATATCCTTTTCAATGGTTTCCAGATCGCACTGTTCACCCTTGGCAATTAACTCCTCGTAGCGGCGTTTTGCACGGGTGGCGCTGCTTGCAGTGAGATAAATTTTGCAGTCTGCACCCGGAAGAATCACGGTTCCGATATCCCTCCCGTCCATAACCACATCCTGGGTTCTTGCCAGATTTCGTTGTAAATCCAACATAGCAGCTCGCACTGCCGGATTCGCACTGGTGAGAGATGCCATCCGGCTGACCTCCTCCGTACGAATCAATCCATTCACATTTTCCCCGTTTAACAGAACAACCTGTTCCCCGTTCTGGTATTCAATGGAAATCTGTGCTTTTCCGCACTCTTTACTGATTTTCTCCGTTTCTTCCGGATTTATGCCCTGGCGCATGAGATACAGGCCCATAGCCCGATACATTGCACCGGTGTCTACATAAATAAATCCCATCTGCCTGGCAATTCGCTTGGCAATGGTACTTTTTCCTGCCCCAGCAGGTCCGTCAATCGCTAAATTATAACTCATAATTTCCTCCTCTTTTCCTATTCTATACTTGAGCCGGCCAGCCAGCCGGTTGACCAGGCAATCTGCAGATTAAAGCCCCCGGTAAGGGCATCCAGATCCAGGGTTTCCCCGGCGAAATAAAGCCCGGACACCTTTTTGGATTCCATGGTGGAGGGGTTCACATCCTTGGTGGACACGCCGCCTCTAGTGATAATCGCCTCATTATAGTCCCGGATTCCCGTCACCGTCATGGGCAGTGCCTTGATTTTCTGTACAAAATTCTGGCGCTGTTCCCTGGTAATTTCATGCACCTTCTGTTCCGGATCAATGCCGGACTGCGCAATCATCACCGGAATGAGCCGGTTGGGGAACAAATCCGACAGAGCATTTTTAAAACTTTTGTTCTTATTCTCATCAAAATCCCGCAACAGCCGTTTATCCAACTGTTCCACGGAAAGGGCAGGCTTCAGGTCAATATTCAGGGTGCATTCACCTCCCTTATAAAAGCTGCTGGCAGATAAAATCAGAGGTCCGCTGACCCCGAAGTGGGTAAAGAGCATCTCACCAAAGCCATCATACAGCTTCTTTTTTCCGTTGAAAAGAGTCACCTGTACATTTTTCAAAGCCAGTCCCTGTAATTGTTTTACCCAATCCTCCCGGATATTGAAGGGAACTAAGGCAGGACTGCATTCCTTAATTTTATGTCCATGCTGTTTTGCCCAGTTCATGCCGTCTCCAGTGGAACCGGTGGTGGGATAAGAAAGTCCTCCTGTAGCAATTACCACAGCATCCGCTGTTAACTTTTTCCCGCCAGAAAGTTCCACGCCCAGAATTTTCTCCGTCTGTTTTTTCTTTTGGGAAAGTTCCGGATTTTCCTCATCGATTAAGGATTCCGTCAGCAGGGATTTCACCTCGGTGTGAAGGCAGACCTCCACCCCTGCTTTGTCCAATGCCCGTTTACAGGCTGCGATAATATCAGAGGCATGATCACTCACAGGAAAAACCCGTTCTCCCCGTTCCACTTTCAATGGACAACCGTTATGTTCCATAAACTCCATCACTTGTTTATTATCAAAACCATAAAAAGCACTGTATAGAAACTTTGGATTACTTACTACATTGTCGAAAAGAGTTTCCATATCTGCCGCGTTTGTCACATTGCAGCGGCCTTTTCCTGTAATATAGATTTTCTTGCCCAGCTTTTCGTTTTTTTCTAGAAGGATTACCTGATGTTCCCTTCCGGCAGCTGCCCAGGCAGCCATCATTCCTGCTGCACCGCCACCGATTATGATTACCTTACTCATGCTCTTTGTCCCTCTTTAAAGGATTGTTAAACATCGGTTCCTCATCGATAAAGTTGATCTCATCATTAAGATAAACCTGATAATTGTTCCAGGCCTCCTCCAGAAGCTGCAAACTTTCCTTGGCTCTGTCCGGGCTTTTCATGCAAAGTGCAACCACCAGTGCATTGATCACGCTTAAAGGAGCCACCAGGGAATCCACGATGGAAACCATATCGCTGCGGGCACAGAGGTTGCAGGAGGAATAGAGATTCATAGGGGAATGTACGCTGTCTGTGATAGTGATAACCTTGGCGTTCCGGTCATTGGCAAACTCCATCGCTTTCAGGGTACGCATGGAATACCGGGGAAAACTGATCCCGATAATTGCATCTTTCTCACCGATGCGAATCATTTGTTCAAAAATCTCCGTCACGCTGGTGGTTTTGATCAGTTTTACATTTCCACGAATCATGTTCAGATAAAATTGCAGGAAATCTGCCAGAGGTTCACAGGAACGCAACCCGATGATATAAATATTTTCAGCCTCAAGGATCGTATCAACTGCTGTCTCAAAGGCTGCCGGGTCCAGATTGGCAATGGTATCCTGAATTTTCTCCATATCCGCATTCATGACAGAAGTTAAAATTTCCGATTGAGTACTGCCACCGTATTTCACTCCCATTTTTTGAACAGAATTGATTTTGTCCTTGACCCATTCCTCCAGACCTTTCTGAAACTCCGGATAACCGTCATAGCCGATGCTCGCCGCAAAACGCACCACGGTGGATTCACTGATTCCCAGGGTCTGGCCCATTTTTGCTGCGGTCATAAAGACCGCCTGATCATAATGATCCTCAATATATGCCGCAATCGCCCGCTGACTTTTGCTCATGCGGGGATAATGTTCGTTGATTCTGCTGATAATGTCGTAATTTTTTTCCATATACTATGCCCAGCCCTCTATTTATTAAGAAAAGAACGATAGGAATCCTCCAATAAACCAATGGTCTCTGCGGCGCTTAAATCATAGTCGCCGGTTATCGTCATGCAGGCTGCTCCGTGTATAAAGATCCACATTTTCATAAAAAGCTGGTCGGCATCCTTGCAGCCGTCCACTCGTGCTTTCTGAATTTCCCACATCACATTGCCCTTATTGCCGTTTAAAATTTCGTAAAAACCTTTTCCCTGACTCAGGGCAGCCCGATCCTGATTGAGAAAAAGAAGTTCAAAGAGATGCTTTTCCTTCGCGGCAAACTGGATATACGCCTGTCCCAGATTGACAAAAGGCAGGGCATTGCCCTTGGGAAAGCTGTCGTAAAACTTCCCGTAGGTTTCGATTGCCTTCTCGTAGACCACCTGTTTCAGTTCTTCCATATTTTTGTATACACGGAAAATCGGCTGTGTGGAACAGCCCGCCTTCGCCGCCAATTTCCGCGCCGTCAGTTCCGCAAAACCGGATTCTCTTACCAGTTCAAAAGCCGCCTGATTGATTTGTTCCAATGTGATGGATTCTTTTCTTGGCATCTTTCGTCTCTCCCTCTGCTAGTTTTTCTCTTTGTTCGGATATGCTTTAATATAGTTGAAATTCTGACCGACATTGTCCCGTTCCATGCGGTAATCAGGGTCAAGAACCGCCTGGATGAAATCACTCCCTGGCATATCAATGGGTTTTACCTGGATGTTTAATTCCTGTTCCACATCAGAGATGGTCAGGTCATCCAGAAACACTTCCTCACCGCTCCGCAGCATGTTGCTGGGAATGAGCAGTGTGTCTCCCAGGGTCACTCCCGCCGCCTGCTTTTCCTTTAGCTGGGCAATCAAGTCCTGCCCGGTTATCAGACCGGAAACTGTGATGGTCTCCCCGAAAAAGTCGTTACGGATGGGAAACGCCTGCGCCTTAAGTCCGGGAAAAGTATCGCAGAGACGCTGTACCAGTTCACTGATGGTGGTTCCGGTCATCCGTCCTGTGGCCAGTGTCACCTTTCTGTGGAAGGTGTCACGCATCGCCTCGTAATTGGGGTTCTGTTTCACCTGTTCCAGCGCCTCGTCAAACTCGTTTAACAACAGCCGCATCATTCCCACGCCGTTTTCCAGTTGAATGTAGCCGTCATACCGTTCTTCCTCCGGGAAGGGTCTGCCCGCCAGATAATAAAATTCATCGCTGGCATGGATAAAGTGAAGTCCGAATTTCTCATAAAAGCCGGATTGGTACTGCTCAATCTGGTCAATGACCCTTCCAGCCTCCTCCCCGTTGAATAACTTCAGGGGATACAGACCCTCCCGGTATTTGGTGATTCCCGCAGGAACAACGGACACACTCCGCATAAAGGGCAGATATTTGCTTAAATCCTCAATGGAACGGGTAAGTTCCGCCCCATCATTTACCCCTTTGCACAGCACAATCTGTCCGTTCATCTCAATATGCGCCTCGTACAAATCCTGCAGAAATTTCAATTTTTCTCCTGCAAACCGGTTATGAAGCAGCTTGCACCGCAATTCCGGGTTGGTCGCCTGGATGGAAATGTTGATGGGCGCCAGGTGCATCTGGATAATGCGATCCACATCCTTTTGCTGCATGTTGGTCAGGGTGATGTAATTTCCCTGCAAAAAAGAAAGACGGGAATCATCATCCTTGAAATACAAGGTTTCCCTCATCCCCGGCGGCATCTGGTCGATAAAGCAGAAAATACATTTGTTACTACAGGAACGGTAGTCGCTCATCAAATCATTTTCAAATTCGATGCCCAGTTCCTCGTCATAGTCCTTGTCAATCTCCAGCAGCCATTCCTCGCCATCCGGCTTGCGAATCCCTACCTCCACATATTCGTCTTTCATGTAATACCGGTAATCGAAAACATCCTCGATTTCCTGGTCATTTATGGTCAAAAGCACATCCCCCGGCTCAATTTCCATCTCCTCTGCAATGGAAGCGGGGTATACTTTGCAAATCTTGTGTTCCAGTTTCTTCTTCATGGTTCTCCTGTATTGAACAAAGAGTCGCTTGCCAACTCTTTACGCGCGTGTTTCTGTTACAATAAATCCCCGTTGTTGTTATCCTTCAAAAAAATAACTGCTCCAGGCTGATAACCCGAAACAGTTTTATTTTAGCATAGCTTATTGGGAAAAACAATTAAATAATAACAGGTGTGTTGGTATTACTTATAAGGAAAATGATAAATATTTGATTTTTGTAATATTTTACGCCAATTCATAATATCCTTTAAAATACGCAGAACATATATTGCCTGTTTTGCATCATTTATAACATAAAAGAGCAAATAAGACTGAAATATTTTCTTATGTATTACATAACCCCTGTACTTGATTCCAGAATCTGAATGTTTCAGAGGGAAATCACCAAGATTATTAACCTCTTGATTTAAATTTATATACAGTTTATCGGCAGCATCCGGGTTACATAAATCAACATAAATGTACTTTACTAAATTGAAAATATCATCTATTGCCTCATCTGTAACAAATACTCTATAATTCATTTTTCATCCGATTTCTGATAATTTGAAACGCATCTTCGGCAACATGCAATTTTCCCTCCTGCATATCGTTAATTCCCTTATCAAGATAAGAAAATAATTTGTTCATTGCCATATCATCTTTTGCTGAATTCGTATCTTTTACTACCACTTCCATATGTGCCTCCCCTTTCCTTGTCTTCAACGATTCTATCTTTTATAAAAAATGAATTCCCTAATACAGTTTTATTATAAAGCAATATAAAGAAATTACACAAATAAATTTTTTATAAAGAATTTACATGTAAAACAGCACCTCATTTTCTCAACAAAACGACTCCTCTGTTCTCGTAAGTGCTGATTAGTTCAACCCATCCCGCCCAAACTTTACGGTTTTCCATTCCCTTTGATTTTCAATGATCTTCTCAAGACATTTTGAACAGATACCATTTGATTCATGATAGGTTTGTCTGCCCCCCAATATAGGAATTGTGTTCCCCCAGGTCTTATGATAAAATAAAGTTCTGTCGAATTTTATTCGGAAAACAAGGAGGAAAATCCGATGGCTCCATAAGAGACATTGCTCCCTTGCGGTCGCATTTTCCTTCGGAAAACAAGGAGGAAAATCCTCTGCTCCCTTGCGGTCGCATTTTCCTTCGGAAAACAAGGAGGATTTACATGGCAAAAGGGATTCCCGGCAAAAATTATTGGGCATTGGTCATTCTTATTTTGGCAGGCATTGTGATTGGAGGG
>CAKRTZ010000002.1 GCA_934402515.1 uncultured Lachnospiraceae bacterium | reverse complement strand
GCCGAAAAATCAGTAAAGAGAAATCATGTTGTACAGATTTTTTAGGAAACGGATTTCAGAATTTAAGCTCAAGGAGGCCAAATCCTCTCCTCACCAAAGGGTTCGGATTTTGCTTCGCAAAACAAGGAGGATTAAAATGAGGATCAATGGATTTAGTGGGACAAATACACAGACAGGAACAATGGGAATGGTACAGGGGAATGATTCTGTAAGTAAAAATATTCAGAATCAGATTGCAAATGCCAAACAGAAGCTACAGGATTTATCATCGAATGAAGAAATGTCATTAGAGGATAAGATGAAAAAGCGTCAGGAGATACAGCAGGAGATTAACAATCTCAATCAGCAGTTAAGACAGCACCAGATCGAGCAGAGAAAGGAACAGCAGAGTAAAAATTCGTCATCTATGGATGATATGGTGGCTGGAACAAGTAACACTTCTAAAAAGAAAGACACCGGATTGTCACAGGCAAGTATGCAGGCGATGATCTCCGCAGATTCTTCCATGAAACAGGCAAAGGTGCAGGGAAGTATGGCAACACAGATACAGGGACGAGCCAGTGTGCTTGAAGCTGAAATCAAACAGGATGCCGGAAAAGGAAATACTGAGAAGAAGGAAGAAGAACTGGCAGAGTTTAAGGCAAAGGCACAGTCTGCGACAGCAGCACAGATGTCTACACTTGCAGATGCAAATAAATTAGTAGAAGAAGCTGCAAAAGCGGATAACAGCAATACAGAAGACACTGCAACAAAGAACAATACTGATAAATCCGAGAAAACACAGGAATTTGTGGGGGCTGCGGCAGAGGAGACAGACAGCGTAAAGAATACGGATATCAAAGGGGAAACACAGGTGACAGTAGAAATACCGACTCCGGAAAATGTACAGAATGCAACACAACAGGCAGTATATACACCGATTGATATTCGTTTATAGTTTGTAAGAACAATGTTGATTTGAAGGTGTAAATATTGCTTATTGCGGATATAGGTTTATTTAACTGTCGAAATGCCGATATATATTTAAAATTAGTAAACGGATTTACGATGTAATATGCACAAGGAGGACAAAGGATATGTCAATGAATGTGAATACAGTGGCGAGTGCTTATGGAAGTTACCAGAATGGGTACAAGACAGGTACAGCAGAGAAGAAAAAAGAAACAGCACAAACAACAGAAAATATTAAATCAAAGAAAATACAACTGAAAGTATTGCCGAAAAATCTGAGTAAAGCAGCGCAAAAGCTACTGGGGGACTTGCGTGGTTCAAGAAGCGATATGGATTTTATGGTTGCTGATTTTGAAAATGGCGACAATGCCAAAGATATTTTAGCCCAGAGCGACAAGGAGTATACGGTTATTTTCTCAAGGGAAGAAATGGAGAAGATGGCATCAGATCCGAAGTATTATGCAGAAAAAATGCATAGTGTTGCGGGTGCTTTGCGTATGTCAGATGAAATCAATGCCCAGTTTGGCTTTGGAAGAGCATTCGGTATGACTAACGGCAATGCAGATGTGGAGACAAAAATTACAAAATTTGGCATCTCTTTTAATAGTGATGGAACTACAACATTCTTTGCCGAGTTAGAAAAATCATCAGCCAGTCAGAAAGAATATCTTGAAAAACTTCAGGAAAAGAAAGCTGAGGAGAAAAAAGAGGCAAAGAAAAAGGAACAGTCCAAGCAAATCAAAGTAAGAAAAGCTACGGTTCAGGCAAATTCAAAAGAAGAACTTTTGGATAAGATTAAAAACATTGAGTGGGATTCCATTAAACCGGAGGAGAATAAAATCGGTGGAAGATTTGATTTTTCAGTTTAGTGTATTCAGAGGAAAATAGAAGCAATTTCATAAAATCTGACATACACACTTGACAATATGCCTCTGAAGTGTCGTATTCTCGGCGAATACGCCCAGTATGTGGACAGGGTCAGAAAATATGCAGCGCAGATGGATTTAAACGATGCGGTAGAACGGGCGATAACCGAATGCATTCAGGAGGGAATTCTGGCGGAATTCCTGCAGCAGAACCGTGCGGAGGTTTATAAGGTGAGTATTTTTGAATATGACAAAGAAAAGGAAGAAAAGAAGCTGCAGCGTGCATTTTCTCTTACCAAAGAGGAGGCGCAGAATTATCTGGACACGTTTGTGCCATGATGCGTGCGAGTCGCTATCAACATAACCCCATTCATCCCAGGATGAATGGGGAATTTTTAAAAGTAACTATTCCATAGGCCATTCTGTAATAAGGGAACGTTCCCCGGCATGGTAAACCGGCTCGCCGGATTCATTGATGATATGGGAAAGTCCAGGATTTCCGGTAAGCATGACAGTGCAGATGTTGTGTACCTTGATACCGGGAGCATTTTCCGGAACCTCCATGGCATTTCGCAGTTCTACAATGGCGTCTCTGTTATATAGGTAAATGCCCAGTCCCCAGGCTTCGTGGGAGGTAACTTCATCCCCTACCTTATAAGAGGCATAACCATTCTTTTCCCCATCGTGGCTTTGCCATACTTCCTGACTGGGCACATCGTAAGGAATTTCGCTTTGGTAAAAGATGACCTTGCCGTCATTGCCGTCCCAAATTGTCTGATACTCCTGAAAATGCTCCACCATCAGTGCGTAGATAGTCACATCATCGCCAGTGACATGGATGCCATTGGCAGCTTTATTCTGTTCCCAGCCAACGCCATCACCGTGGTCGGCACGCCATACCCAGGAGTTATCTCCAAGCACATAATCTTGTGCAATCTCCACACAGCAGTCCACCGCAGTATCATAATTAGCAGAACCACCCACGCGGAAAAATAAGTCGGCGAGTAAGGTGTAGCCATCCGATGCAGTTGCCTCACTTTCAGAAGCAGTCGCCGGACTGTTTTCCAATTCGGCTTCCACATCACTGGGAATCCCTACCTGCAACAGAAAGTCGGAAGGCTGCTGACCTGCATCAAACAAAAGGCCTGCCAGGATAACCGGTGTATGGTCTGCAACCTGGATGCAGGCATTTCCTGCGGTAGGACGCAGTGTTGCCAGTCCGGTGCCCAGACAGATGGTGCCAGGCTGCTCCAACATTAAAGGAGCATCCAGATCATAGATGCCCGGAGTCAGGAACAGATGCTTTCCTTCCGAAAGGGCAGTGTTCAGACTTTCTGCAGTATCCACTCCGGCTTTGGCTACATAAAATGTATCCATAGGAAGAAAGGAATCTTCTCCCCAAGAGGCACCTGCAGAGTCCTCTTTCCAGGCAGGCACCAGAACACCGAAGCCCTGCTCGCTGTCGTAGGCAAGATATGGTTTTTCACGGATGCGCTCCACCGTAGGGAGCGTGGTATACTTTGTTCCGGGCCAGGTTCCGGCGGGGGCTTTATTCTCACCGATCCCGGCAAAGACCATATTCCAGTTTTCTCCATTCCATGCCAGCCAGTCCGTATTTCTGGAAAGCCATTGCTGCTGGGAACCGGAATCCACCAGTTTATCAATTTTGGAGTTGGCGAGAAAACCGCCACTTGCCCACCCATAGTTGTCGTGGAGGAAGAGTGCCCCTTCCAGATGTACCTGACGCATAAAGGTGGCCTGGGAAACGGCCCACATTACATTATTGCGGACCGATAGATTTTCTACCCCACGCCAGAAATTGCAGGTAGCGTTGTGATTGCTGTCATCTCCAAGCCAGGTGGCAGTGCAGTCCAGATGTGCCAGACTCACAGCATCCGGAGTAGAGCCCAGACCGGCAACCTGCATATAGTAGCCGACTTTGACAGAAAGTTCTTCCGGGTAATCACCGGGGAGGAAATAGACAGCGATCCGGTCATCACCGAACTGATTGGTTTCCTGTTTGTTCCATAACCGGTTCAAAATAGACTGTACCTCTTCCATATCATCTTCTGGGGAGAAAAGGTATACATTTTCTCCGAAGAGTTCCGTATGATAATTTTCCCGGTTAAGAGTATCCGTTAATACTTCTATCTCCTGGGTGAGACTTTCCATGGTAATTACCTCCTCTGTAGAAGTCACCGTTGTTTCTTCGACCCTGCCACAGCCGGAAGGAAACAGGCATAGAAGCAGTGCACTTGTGAAAAGGAGTAAGGTGTTTCTGAACTTCATAAAAACAAATCCTTTCATTAAAGCAGATTTTCGGGAAAATAAAAATTCCCAACATTATAAAGAATATTTTAACGGATGATGCAGGCAAAAAAAGGTAGTTGCTTTTTACTATGGTGCAATAATTTTAGAATAATTTCTTCACAAAAACTTTAGATTTATTTTAGAACAAATTAGCACTCACCACTTGACAGTGCTAACAATTTGCGATATAACATAATTGTAGTTAGTTATACAACTAATAGAACAGAGCAAACAATCATTCAATATAGGAAATAAATTAAAAGGGAGGAATCAGTTATGTTAAGACCGAGTATTTTTGAAGACCATGTAGTAGATAATATGTTCCGTGATTTCTTTGGAGGAAACTCCTATGGCACAGGTGTCCGCAGTGTGAACGCCATGAGTACCGATATTAAGGAAACGGAAGATTCCTATATTATAGAGATGGAACTTCCCGGATTTTCCAAGGATGACATCCACGCGCAGCTAAAGGATGGTTACCTCACCGTCTATGCAGCACGGAAAGAAGAAAAAGAGGATAAGAAAGAAAATTACATCCGCAAGGAGCGTTACAGCGGTCACTATGAGAGAAGCTTCTATGTAGGAAGTCAGGTGACTCAGGAAGATATTCTTGCAAAGTTCAAAGATGGTCTGTTGACCATGGATGTTCCAAAAGCAGAGAAGAAACCGAAGGTGGAGACACCCAAGTACATCGCCATTGAAGGCTAAAGAGAAAAGGAAACTGGGAAAAATTAACAAACAGAAAGGGAGGCATTGATTATGGACATTTCTAAATTTACACAAAATTCCATGCAGGCGGTAAACCGATTGGAAAAGCTTGCTTATGAATACGGCAATCAGGAAATGGAGCAGGAGCACCTGCTGTACAGCCTGATTACTCTGGATGACAGTCTGATTATGAAACTCATTGAGAAAATGGGCATCCAGACAGAACATTTTAAGAAACGTGTGGAGAGTGCCCTGGAGAAACGTGTGAAGGTGCAGGGCGGTCAGCTTTATGTGGGTGCCGATTTGAATAAGGTACTGGTACATGCGGAGGATGAGGCAAAGCAGATGGGGGATGAATATGTCTCTGTGGAGCATCTGTTCCTTGCCATGATTAAGTACCCCAATAAAGAGATCAAGGAAATCTGGAAAGAGTATGGCATCACCAGAGAGCGGTTCTTACAGGCATTGTCTACGGTGAGAGGCAACCAGCGTGTCACCAGCGATAACCCGGAGGCAACCTACGATACCCTTGCCAAATACGGGCAGGATCTGGTGGAGAAAGCTAGAAATCAGAAACTTGACCCGGTCATTGGCAGGGACAATGAAATCCGGAACGTGGTGCGGATTCTTTCCCGTAAGACCAAGAATAACCCGGTACTGATTGGTGAGCCTGGTGTAGGTAAAACCGCAGTAGTAGAGGGGCTGGCACAGCGTATTGTCCAGGGGGATGTACCCCAGGGGCTAAAGGATAAAAAGATCTTTGCACTGGATATGGGTGCGCTGGTTGCAGGTGCCAAGTATCGTGGTGAGTTCGAGGAACGTCTGAAAGCCGTTCTGGAGGATGTAAAAAATTCCGATGGTCAGATTATTCTGTTCATCGATGAACTGCACACCATTGTGGGCGCAGGCAAAACCGATGGCGCACTGGATGCAGGCAATATGTTAAAGCCCATGCTGGCAAGAGGTGAACTGCACTGTATCGGTGCCACCACCCTGGATGAGTACCGCCAGTACATTGAGAAGGATGCGGCTCTGGAACGTCGTTTTCAGCCGGTTATGGTGGAGGAGCCCACAGTGGAGGATACCATCTCCATCCTTCGTGGCTTGAAGGAGCGTTACGAGGTATTCCATGGCGTTAAGATTATGGATAATGCTCTGGTCAGCGCCGCCGTACTGTCCAACCGTTACATTTCTGACCGTTTTCTGCCGGATAAAGCCATCGACCTGGTAGATGAGGCATGTGCGCTGATTAAAACCGAAATGGATTCCATGCCTACAGAGCTGGATGAGCTTCACCGTCGTGTGATGCAGATGGAGATTGAGGAAACCGCCTTAAAGAAAGAGACGGATAACCTTTCCAAGGAGCGTCTGGCAGATTTACAGAAAGAACTGGCAGAGTTAAAGGAGGAGTTCAACAACCGTAAGGCTCAATGGGACAACGAGAAATCCTCTGTGGATAAGCTGTCCAAACTTCGTGAAACTATTGAAGGAATCAACAACGAGATTCAGATCGCACAGCGTGAAGGAAATCTGGAGAAAGCGGCAGAATTAAGCTATGGCAAACTCCCTGCCCTAAAGCAGGAACTGGCACGGGCTGAGGAAGAAGTGAAGAATAAAGACTTATCTCTGGTACATGAGCAGGTGACCGAAGAGGAGATCGCAAGGATTGTCTCCCGTTGGACCGGTATCCCTGTTACTAAGCTGACGGAGAGTGAGCGGAATAAGACCCTGCAGCTTGATAAAATCCTGCACCAGCGTGTGGTTGGACAGGACGAGGCTGTGGAGAAAGTGACGGAGGCAATCATCCGTTCCAAAGCCGGAATCAAAGACCCTACCAAACCCATCGGCTCTTTCCTGTTTTTAGGACCTACCGGTGTAGGTAAAACCGAACTTGCCAAATCACTGGCAGCAGCTTTGTTTGACGATGAGAACAATATGGTCCGTATCGATATGAGTGAGTACATGGAGAAATATTCTGTGTCCCGTTTGATCGGAGCGCCTCCCGGATATGTGGGTTACGAGGAAGGTGGTCAGCTGACCGAGGCAGTCAGACGGAAACCTTATGCGGTTGTTCTGTTTGATGAAATCGAGAAGGCTCATCCGGATGTGTTCAATATCCTGTTACAGGTATTGGATGATGGACGTATCACCGACTCCCAGGGACGTACCGTGGACTTCAAGAATACCATCCTGATTATGACCTCCAATATCGGAGCACAGTATCTGTTGGATGGCATTTCCGAGGACGGTACGATTAAAGAGGATGCGGAGCGTATGGTTATGGATGACCTGCGTGCCCACTTCCGTCCGGAATTTTTGAACCGTCTGGATGAAACCATCCTGTTCAGACCGCTGACCAAGGATAATATTTCCGGCATCGTGAAACTGATTGTGGATGACTTGAACCGCAGACTGGCGGATAAGGAGCTGAAGGTGGAACTGACACCGGCAGCAGAGCAGTTTATTGTGGACAATGCCTTTGATCCGGTCTATGGTGCCCGTCCGTTGAAACGGTACATCCAGAAAAATGTGGAGACATTGGCAGCACGGCTCATTCTGGAAGATAAGGTGGATATGAAAGATACCATTCTGATCGATGTGAACCAGGATAAACTGGAAGCCAGAAAGAAATAAAGTTTTTTTAACGAAAAAGGACCTCTGGGGCATAAGCCTCAGAGGTCCTTCTTTGTGTGCGTCTGGCAGCACACATTCTATGTTTATGTAGTTTTACACGGACACAGCGATGGTGATAATCATGGCAGCCACACAGCAAAGGATGAAACCAAAGCGGGGAATGTCCTCTTTCATAAAGTTCGCAATCTTAGTCATTGTTTTACTCTCCTTATTCTTCTTGTTTTTCGATTATTTCCGGGCATTACCGGCAAGCATATGGTCGATGCCGTCCATCAACTTGATGGATAAAGTAGTTAAAATGCCACAGACAAGAGCCGCGCCACCTAAACTTGCTACGAAGTAGAAAAGAAAAGTGCCGAGGTTTTTCAGAATCTCTATCATAATGTATGTACCTGCTTTCTGTAACTATTCAGAGCCATGCAAATTTGCTTTCTGCGCATGCTTGCATGCAGGCAGAATAGTAAATTTATGGGGCTCTGAATAGTTATCTTAAATAATTAGTTTTTTGCACGCAAATAATACCTGCAGCAACGTGTAATAACATCGGGAAGCTGCTGGCTGAAGAAAGACAGATTTTTAGATATAGTCGGAGAAGTAAGAATTCATAAGACGGTAGTCCAGCTTACAATGGGACAGTTTTTTTGCCAGAACGGCGGTATTGTAGGTGTTGAAAGAACGATTGATGGATAATTGATGACTGTTGAAAAGCGTAGCATCATGAAAGAAACGGGCATAAGAAATACGCACACTGCTTACAAGGCGTGTGCTGCCGGCATTTCTCTGGATTTCATTGGAAAGTCGTTCTACAGTTGTGGAATAACAAATGGTGCTGAAACGCTCCGAATAGGAAATACGGTCAGTACCCTTCACCATATCGGAAGTCTGCCCCAAATTCCCCACAGAAACCTGTTCTGCCGTAGGAAGATAGGCAGGGGTCAAATTGGTACCTACACTGTTGGCACACAGAATCACACTGATACAATATAAAAATAAGATCACCTTGCGGGTAATTCTGTTCATACCGTTTTCCCTTCCTGTTTTGCATTAACGCAGATATTCTATCACATTTATTTTATGAAATCTATCTGTAATTTGTGGTATACTAAAAATAATTGTGAAGCGGATAGGAGATAACAGGATGATACCAAAGGATCCGATAATGCTTTTAAGTTTCGTTAATCTGAAATTGAGAGATTTCTATGGAAGCCTTGAAGATTTATGTGAAGATTTGGATACCAGTGAGACAGAAATAACGGAGAAACTGGGTGCCATAGATTATCACTATGATAAGGAGAAAAATCAGTTTGTCTAATAATGTCAAAATTTTCCGTTCAGGAGAAATAGAGAATGGTGGGAATCTGCTGTCGGTATTATTAAAGGAACTGCAGAAAGAGGGAGGATTTTTTTCTCCCTGCGCGGGAGGCGGAAAATGTGGCAGATGCCGTGTGCGTTTTTTGGAGGGAGCTCCGCTGCCGACTCCCACAGAGCGGACTCTTCTGAAACCGGAAGAATTGCGCAGCGGAATCCGGCTTGCGTGCCTGACCAAACCGGTCAAAGACGCAGTTTTGGACATTTCTGCGCTACGGGAGCAAATGGACAGAAACAGAGACTATGAGATTGCCACACACTGTCTGTTGGAATTACCGAAACCAGACACGGAACCGGGGAATGACAAAGAAAATGCTGAAAAATATATTCTGGCAGTAGACCTGGGAACCACAACGATTGCGGCAGCTCTTTATGAGAGGAAAAGCGGCAGTGCTCTGGCTTATGCAGCTGCCATGAATCCCCAGAGGAGCTATGGCGCAGATGTGGTGAGCCGGATGCAGGCGGCGTTACAGAATCCTCAGGATGCCAAGGCAATGCAGACCTGCGTGCAGGATCAGATCAGGAAACTGATGGATCAGATATTGGAAAAAGTGGGACAACGGGAATCAGTAAGAACAGTGTTGGCGGCTAACACAACGATGATCCACTTGTTTCTGGGGCTTTCCGTAGAGGGGCTGTCCAGGGCACCCTTTACGCCGGTGACACTGGCACCGGCATCCATAGAGTTTCATGGACTTCCCATGGAGTTTGTTCCCGGAATTTCCGCCTTTGTGGGAGGAGATATTGTGGCAGGAATGCTGGCCTGCGGAATGCTGGAGGAAACTGCCTCCGATACACTGTTTCTGGATCTTGGGACAAATGCAGAGATGGTATATCGGGATGACCGGGGAAGGATTGTGGCGACAGCCGCCGCAGCGGGCAGTGCCTTTGAAGGAAAGTCGGAGAAATGTCTATATGGAAGTGAGTCGGTACATGAACTGGCAGACCTTCTCCGGAAAGAAAAAATTGACCAAACAGGTACCTACATAGAAGAAGATGGGGCGTATATGCTTTCCCAACAGGAAATCCGGAATTTGCAGCTGGCGAAGGCAGCGGTACGCACCGGAATGGATATACTGACAGAAAAGAAAATTCCGGAGCGGATTTTTCTGGCGGGTGGATTTGGAAGAAAACTCAGCATACCGGATGCGGTCAGGATCGGGCTTTTCCCGGCGGAAGTACAGCAGCGCATTCAGGCTGTGGGAAACACAGCACTTCCGGGAGCTTATTTATATGGCTGTATGCAAAAACCAGTGCGGCTTAAAGAGAAACTTGCACGGGTTGAAGCACGAAACCTGGCGGAACAGCCGGAGTTTCAGACATTATTTATGAAGTACTGCAATCTGTAAGACCGGGGGTTGATATGTCAAAGGAGTATTCTAATGATAAAAATAGCATTTTGTGATGATGACATTTCTATTTTAAATGAGGTACATGTCCTGTTGGATCAGTATCGGGTGGAACGAAACCGGGAGATCAGCTATACAGCGTTTCACAGTCCACTGGAGCTGCTGGCAGAAATTGAAAAAGGAATGCAAGTGGATGTGCTTTTTCTGGATGTACTTATGCCGGGAGAAAATGGAATCAATACGGCCAAAGAAATTCGGCAATATGATAACAATGTAAAAATTATCTTTTTCACCTCCTCCTCAGAGTTTGCGGTGCAGTCTTACACGGTGGGTGCCTATTTTTATCAGTTGAAACCAATCTGGAAGGACAATTTCTTCCGACTGATGGATTCGGTGGTTTCAGAATGTGATGAGAAACAGAAAAACAGTCTGATTATACGATGCAAGACGGGAATTACCAGGATTGAACCGGATCAGCTAGAGCATTGTGAAGTCATCGGGCGGACTTTGTTTTTTCATATGCAGAACGGAAAAGTGTTGGAAAGCGTGGGAAGTCTGGATGAATTGAGCCGGCAGTTGACCGGCTGCGGGAATTTTCTGAGACCTCACAGATCCTTTCTGATTAATATGGAATATATCCAGAATATTTCCTATCGTGGAATCACCATGGATAATCTGACGGAAATCCCCATTCCCCATGGGAAATATTCCGAGATCAAAAACCTGTATCTGGAATATATGTTTAACGAAAAATAAAAAGTCAGGTCATTCACGACATTTTTCAGTCGATTCATGTCGAACGCTCCCTTTTCAAAAGAAAGTCCGATATACTGATTCCACAGTCAGACAGCAAGAATGACTAGTAAACAAAGAAAAAGGAGAAGAAGTACAATGAAAAAATTTATGGCACTGATGATGAGCATGATGCTGGTTTTATCTCTGGCAGCCTGCGGAGACACTGAGGAGGTTGCAGGAGATGCAGCTCCGGTAGAAAGCGTAGCAGAGGATGTTGCAGAATCTGTAGAAGAGGAAGCAGTAGTTGATACCGATGTAGAAGAGGAAATTGCAAGCGAAGAAGAAGCTGATACGATTTCCAGCTTATGGGATTTAGCAAACGCTGAGATTCCTGATTTAGCAGGAACCACCTGGGGCTTTACCGGCGGATGCATTGATGGTGTAGAGATGGAGCAGGAAGACCTGGATTCTACTCTGGAAATGTATGGTGGAAGTCTTGACCTGGTATTTGCTGAGGATGGCACCGTACAGATGGTACAGGGTGCAGGTGCCTGGGATGGTACTTATGAGTATGCAGAGGATGGTATTACCATGGATGTAGATGCCAATGGAACCGCTTTGTCTTATAACGGTATCTTTTCCATGATTGGCGACCAGCTTGTTTTAATCCTCATGGATGCCAATAACACAGATGGATTAACTGGTTTGTATTTCGTTCAGTAAGACATATTTGAAAGAAAATTCCAGACAGCGGATGCGGGTATAGTCCGTATCCGCTGTTTGCAAATTTATGGCATGGAAGGGGGCAGGGGATTCAAATGGAGATTCTGATTATTATTTTTCTTGTGATGGTTCTGCTTACGATCTGGATCATATCTACACAGCGAGAACTTACCATCATGGATGAAAATGTCAGTAATGCAATGAGCCAGATCGGGATACAGCTTTCTTCCCGTGTGGATGCCCTGACTGCGCTGTTGGATCTTATCAGGGATTATGGGGATCAGGAAATACAGATTCTGTATGATCGGTTGAGACTTAGTCATTTTACATTTACTGCCCAGTCTACTCCGGAGGAGATAAGAGGACAGGAGCGGATGATTGCGGAAGTGTTGGAGCTGGTTTCTTCTGTGACAGAGAACTATCCCGATTTAAAAGAAGAGGAAAGTTATAGAAAAAGGATCAGTGCTTTGGACAGTTATGAGAAGATGCTGCGCACAAGTTTTCTGATCTATAACGACTCTGTAACCAAGCTGAACAGAGCGATTCGCACGTTTCCCACTAATCTGATAGCCGGAATGTTGGGATTCCGTCAGAGAGAGTATATGGAAGCGCCGGGAAAGTAGGAGAAAGCGTTTCTGGTTAAAGAAGGAAAGAGTATCAAAAGAAGGAGGATTTTGTATGGGTTTATTTGCAAACAACAAAAAATTATGTCCGCTGTGTGGAAATCCCACACCCAGATTACTGCCGTTAAAGGTGGAGGACACACCCATCTGTAAGGAGTGTGAACGCAAAATTGACTTGCCCAGTGGTGCAGTCAATCAGATGAGTATGGAACAGGTAAAGCAGTACATGGAGTTTTATGATCAGAACGAGGAATTGCGTGAGAGCTTTCAAGGTGATTATCGTTTGAATTTTGGTCTTTTCGACAGTACCTTGGTGTTGGATGTGGCTCAGAGACTGTTCCGCCTGAAGGATGATGACAATGCATTGGTAATGGATTCCAGCAATCTGAAATCTTTTCGGATACTGGAGGATGGAAAAGTATTATTTGAGGGCGATCAGAACTCTCTGAAATGGAATAAAAGTGATGTATATGAAAAGGCAAATTCCATGGCCAGTGCGATTACCCAGTTCGAGATGAGAGTACGGGACTATGAATGGCAGGAGAGGATGGATCAGCAGCGTGCTGATCAGGATAAGGAGGAAGGTAAGGTATATCGTTCCCGCCCTATCTTTGACATGCCCGATCCTTTTAAAAATTTCTTTATAGAACTGACCCTGAATCATCCTTACTGGAAATCCTTCAAAGGGAAGCTGGGAGCGCCTTCTTTCGATAATCATTATCCCAGCATAGATGGGTATTTAAGTGACTATGAGAGTAAGGTAGAGGAAATGCATGTGCTGGCACAAAATCTCATGCAGATCATCAATCCTTCTGCACCGGAGATACGAGAGGGACAAGGGAATGGAAATGGACAGACCGCAGCAAGCCAGATAATTCCGCCTGTGGGTGGCGCAGATGAAATCAAGAAATTTAAGGAATTACTAGATGCCGGTGTAATCACCGAGGAAGAATTTGCTGCAAAGAAAAAGCAGTTACTGGGGATTTAGATTATGAAAAGAAGAAAATATTTAGCACTTTTACTTGCCGGTGTCATGACTCTTTCCCTCACAGCCTGTAGCGATGAGGATTATGAGGATACCAGTGCTGATGCGGCAACAGATACCACAACCGTAGCGGATACTGCTGCAGAGACGACAGCGGTAGAAGATGGCAGCTGGGCAATTTATTGGTATCTCTGCGGAAGTGATTTGGAATCCAACGGCGGATTTGCAACCAACGATCTCAGTGAGTTGATGGAAGTGGAGCTGCCGGAAAATGTGAACGTGGTCATTGAAACCGGTGGTTCTGCCGTCTGGCAGAATGATCTGATGGATGCAGAAAAACTGCAGCGCTGGCTTTACAACAGTGAAGGACTGCAGCTAGTGGATGAACAGCCCACTGCCAGCATGGGTGAGGCACAGACTCTGGCAGATTTCCTCGCCTTTGCCAAGGAAAATTACCCTGCGGAGAAAACAGCAGTGGTATTCTGGAATCACGGCGGCGGTTCTGTGAGTGGAGCAGCTTTTGATGAAATCTATGGCTATGATTCCCTTACCTTAGACGAAATGTACCAGGCATTTTCCAGTGTCTGGACTCCTTCCACAGAGAAACAGCCTCTGGAACTGGTAGGCTTTGATACCTGTCTCATGGCAACCGTGGATGTGGCGAATACTTTTTCTGATTTAGCACATTATCTGGTAGCCTCCGAGGAGACGGAGCCTGCCAATGGCTGGTATTACTCCCAGTGGGTAGGTGCGCTGGCAGAGAATCCTTCCATGAACGGCGAGGAACTGGGCAAGGTCATCTGTGATGCTTATTACGCAGGATGTGAGGAAGTGGGCACCCAGGACAATACGACCCTTTCCCTTACTGATCTGACCAAAGTACAGCCTCTGTTAGATGCCTATGATACCTTTGGCGCCGAGGCATTGGCAGCAGCCTGTACCGATCCGGGATTTTTCTCCCAGTTTGGACGTGTGGCTGCCCAGAGTGAGAACTATGGTGGTAACACCAAAGAGCAGGGCTATACTAACATGGTGGATTTAGGACACATGGCGAGACAGAGTGTGGGTATGTTAGGCTCCGCCCAGGAGGTACTGGATGCGCTGGATGACTGCGTGCTTTACCAGGTAGGCGGTCAGTATCGTACTGAAGCAACCGGACTTTCCTGTTATTACTCCTACAACGGCGATGTGGACGATTTCAACAGCTATGCTGATTTGGGAGCAGGCGTTGCCTTCAAATATTTCTATTCCTATGAGCTGACAGGAGAGCTGGATGATTCCGGTATGGCTTATATCGCGGATATGGATTTTGAGGAACTGCCGGAGGTTAAGAACCTGTTAAGCACCGACTGGGATGGCGCTCCTCTGGATGTGGATGAAGATGGTGTTTCCTTCCTGACCTTAGGACCGGAGGCAAATGACATTCTGGCAGGTATCGGATTCTCCCTTTACTATGTGGATGAAGAAAACGACATGATGCTGCTTTTGGGAACCGACAACGATATGAATGCGGACTGGGACAACGGCGTCTTTTCCGATAACTTCCGTGGTGTATGGGGAAGTATTGACGGAAATATCGTTTACATGGAATTAAGCTATGAGAGTGAGGACTATAACCTCTACGCTGTTCCCGTGCTGTTAAACGGCGAGGAATACAATCTCCAGGTAGCTTACGACTTTACCACCGAGGAGTGGAGTGTTCTGGGCGCAAGACAGGGCATCGATGACAGCGGTATGGCAGACAAAGAGCTGCGTCTTTTACAGGAAGGCGATGAGATTACCACCATCTGGTACATGGCAAGTGCCTCCGGTGATGACGAATTTGAGCCTTATACCGCAGCTACCATTACCGTGACCGCGGATACCGCCTTTGGCGAGATGGAACTGCCGGATGGAAGTTATTCCATGGTCTATGAGATGCGTGACGCCATGGACAACTACGCATACTCTGACCCGGTTACTTTTGACTGTGCCGATGGTGAAATCTATACCACCGTTTATACAGATTAAGAACATAATAAAAGATGCTTTCGCATAAGCTTAAGGAAAGAAATGCGGGAGCGGAACATATGAATGCCAGAAAATGGATTTTCCTACTATTTATGGGATGTCTCCTTCTTTTGGCGGGGCTCTATCACATACAGGCGTCTGCGGCAGTACGAACGGAAACCGCGCAGACGCCTGTTATGCGTGAAGAAAAGAAAATCGCCCTGACCTTTGATGACGGCCCACATCCGGTATATACAGAACTGCTTTTGGATGGGCTGAAACAGCGGAATGTAAAGGTTACCTTTTTTATTCTGGGAGAGCAGGCAGAAAACTATCCGGAGATTGTAAAAAGAATCGGAGAAGAAGGGCATCTGATTGGAAATCACACCTATTCCCACCTTCAATATTCCCCTTCCCGGGAAGTGGAATTTGGAGAGGAACTGGTAAAAACCAATGAGATTTTAAAGGATATTACCGGTCAGGATGTGATGTTTGTACGCCCGCCTTATGGATCCTGGAATAAAAAATATGAGACACAGCTTAATATGTTTCCGGTGCTGTGGACCATTGACCCGCTGGACTGGACTACATCCAATGTGTCAAAAGTTGTGCGGGGTGTGTTGGCAAAAGCCTCAGAGAATGATATTATTCTAATGCACGACTGTTATCAGTCCACAGTGACGGCGGCACTGGAAATCATCGACACCTTGCAGAAGGAAGGCTTTGTCTTTGTGACGGTGGATGAGCTGCTGTTTGATTAGAAAGGAAGAGAACAGATGGATCTTTTTGAATATATGCGGGCAGCCAACCAGGAAAAGGAATCCCCCCTGGCAGCCCGGATGCGTCCCACGACTTTAGATGAAGTGGTGGGACAACAGCATATCATCGGGAAGGACAAGCTTTTATACCGGGCCATTAAGGCAGATAAAATCAGTTCCATTATTTTTTATGGACCTCCCGGCACGGGGAAAACCACACTGGCGAAGGTCATTGCCAATACCACCAGTGCGGAATTTACCCAGCTCAATGCCACAGTTGCCGGAAAAAAAGAAATGGAAGAGGTGGTCCATAAAGCAAAGGATACCGCCGGAATGTATGGAAAGAAAACCATTCTTTTCATCGATGAGATCCACCGGTTCAATAAGGGGCAGCAGGATTACTTATTACCCTTTGTAGAAGACGGCACGATTATTCTTATCGGTGCTACCACGGAAAACCCATATTTTGAGGTAAATGGGGCACTGTTGTCCCGCTCCGTTATTTTTGAATTAAAACCGTTGGAAAAAGAGGATGTTAAGGAACTGCTGCGAAGGGCTGTCTATGACAAGAACAAGGGAATGGGCTCCTATGAAGCGGAGATCGATGAGGAAGTACTGGAATTTCTGGCAGATGTATCGGGAGGAGATGCCAGGCACGCTCTCAATGCCATTGAACTGGGAATCATGACCACGAACCGGAGTGAGGATGGTAAAATCCATATCACCATGGAGGTTGCACAGGAATGTATCCAGAGACGGATGCTGCGTTACGACAAGACCGGGGACAACCATTACGATACCATTTCTGCCTTTATCAAGAGCATGCGTGGTTCTGACCCGGATGCAGCGGTCTATTATCTGGCGCGGATGCTGCAGGCAGGGGAACAGGTGGCATTTATCGCCAGACGAATCATGATTTGTGCCGCAGAGGATGTGGGACTGGCAGATCCCCAGGCACTGGTGGTGGCGACCAACGCTTCTCTGGCAGTGGAACGCATCGGTATGCCGGAGGCACAGATTATCCTGTCAGAGGCAGCAATGTATGTGGCGACAGCGCCCAAGAGCAACAGCGCCATCAATGCCATTGGGGCAGCGATGAAAACGGTAGAGAGTACGGGAAATCTTCCAATTCCGCCCCATTTACAGGATGCCCATTACAAGTCGGCCGGAAAGTTAGGGCACGGAACCGGGTATCTCTATGCCCATGATTTCCCGAATGATTATGTGGAGCAGCAATATCTGCCGGACGCATTGATGGGAACACAGTTTTACCGGGCTTCCGGGAATGGCTATGAGATGCATATTTCAGAACACATGGAACGAATTAAAAAAGAAGAAATGCTCCGCAAAGAGTCAGAAAGCGACTCTTTATGATAGGAGTTAGAACAATTGGGAGATCAGATACTGGTAGATCTCCTGATTTTTTTTCTCCCAGTTATCGCAGATTGCTGCCGCTGTTTCCTCACTGGGAACAGAGAGCGTGATATCAATGAGGTTGATATCCTTTTCTTTGGCGATGAGATGGGCATCAAATTCTCCGGAGGTGGATTTGTAGTAGTCGGCCAGAATAGACACTTCGTTGCGCAGTTCCAGTTCGTTTTCACGGAAGTAGGTGTCCACATCCCGCTTGATGGAGGGACTGATCCGATTTTCAAAAAAGTTAAGGGTTTCGCACCCCTCATCGGTAATGGACAGATGAGTGCGATTTCGGGTGGTGTGGGCAGATACCAGTCCTGCTTCCATGAGTTCGGACAGAACCTGCTGCAGTGTCAAATAATTGGTGTAATCCTTATCCAGGATAAATCCACTGATCTGAGCCTGGGTCAGGGGAAAGTTCACCCGGTTTAACATATATAAAATAATGAGTTTGTACAACGTCAATGGATCTTGGGTCATTGTGGTAAGTAATCCTTTCCCTGCCAGACATCTTCTACTTTGAGGCGATGGTGCAGTTCATTTAAAACAGATTTTTTGTGAAGGCTCCAGGTGGGAGCCAGTAAAAGTTCTCTGGGGCCATCACCGGTTACCCGGTGCAGGACAATGTCCGGACGGAGTGCGGCGATACATTTCATTAAAACAGAGAGATAGTCCTCCCGGGACAGAACCTGGAAAGTTCCCTGTTCGTACGCAGCCGCAAGATCTGTGTCCTTTAATACGTGAAGAAGCTGCAGCTTCACTCCCCATACCGGAAGGCTATTTAAGTATTGGACAGTCCGAAGCATATCTTCCGGTGTTTCTCTGGGAAGCCCCAGTATCACATGGACAATCACGGGAATTCCGCTTTGCTGCAGATTGCTCACTGCCTGGTCAAAGACGGACAGGGGATAGCCTCTGCGGATGTAGGCTGCGGTGGAGGTATGGATGGTCTGCAGCCCCAGTTCCACCCAGATAAATTTGTGGGGATATTCTGCTTTCAAGCGGGCAAGCAGAGCCAAAACCTCCGGAGGCAGTACATCCGGCCGGGTTGCAATGGAAATACCGGCAATTTCCGGTGTGTCCAGAGCAGCACGGTAAATTGCTTCCAGATAGGAAACCGGACCGTAGGTGTTGGTAAATGCCTGAAAATAACCGATGAATCGGGAACCGATGTGCTTTTCATGAAAAAGTTTCAGCCCTGCTTCAATCTGGGGGCGGATTGTCTCCCCTGGATGGGAGGCAAGAGGGACGGCAAAGTCACCGCTTCCCTGGGCACTACAGAAAATGCAGCCTTTTGTCCCTGCCCGGCCATCTCTGGTCGGACAGGTAAAGCCTGCATTGATCGCGATTTTGTATAACTTTTCTCCGTAGACTTCCTTACACCAGGCATCTAAGGAGTAATAAGGTTTCCCAGCCCAGGTTTTCATCGTACAATGTGGGATTTCACGGCTTCAGCGACAACCTCAGCCACCTTGGGATTAAATGCCTCAGGCATGATGTTTTCATCATTTAATTCATCTTCGGGAACCAGTCCTGCGATCGCATTGGCAGCCGCCAGTTTCATCTCTTCGGTGATCTGGGTAGCACGACCTTCCAGAGCACCGCGGAAGATACCGGGGAAAGCCACCACATTATTGACCTGATTGGGGAAGTCACTGCGGCCTGTGCCAACCACACGGGCTCCGGCAGCTTTTGCCACATCCGGCATAATTTCAGGTACAGGATTTGCCATGGCAAAGAGGATAGAGTCATGATTCATGGAAGCAACCATTTCCGGGGTGACAATATTGGGGGCAGACACACCTACGAAAATGTCAGTGCCCTTTAATGCGTCAGCAAGAGAGCCGGTTTCATTATTGGGATTGGTTACTTCTGTCATTTTCTGCTGCATCCAGTTTAATCCGGGTGTGGTTTTTGATACGATTCCCACCTTGTCACACATGATCACATTGGGGAAACCATAGGTCAGCAGTAGTTTGGTAATGGCAACACCGGCACTTCCTGCACCATTTACCACAACCTTACAATCTTCTTTTTTCTTGCCCACTACCTTCAGGGCATTGATAATACCGGCGAGAACCACGATGGCAGTACCGTGCTGGTCGTCATGAAATACAGGGATATCCAGAGCAGCCTTCAGGCGTTCCTCAATTTCAAAACAACGGGGAGCACTGATGTCTTCCAGATTGATGCCGCCAAAGCCGGGGGCAAGATAAGTCACAGCCTTGATAATTTCCTCCGTGTCCTGGGTATCCAGACAGATGGGAACGGCATTGACCCCACCGAACTCCTTAAACAGGACAGCTTTTCCCTCCATAACAGGCATAGCGGCATAAGGCCCGATATTTCCCAGACCTAAAACGGCGCTTCCATCGGAGACAACGGCTATCGTGTTGGCTTTCATGGTATATTTGTAAGCAGCCTCCTTATCCTGGGCAATCACTTTACAAGGTTCTGCGACACCGGGAGTATAGGCGAGAGATAATGCCTCACGGGATTTGACAGGGATTTTTGACACGGTTTCCAGTTTTCCGTTCCATTCTTCATGGAGCTGTAATGCTTTCTCATTCAAAGTCATGACTTTTCTCCTATATAAATATCTATGATTACAAAAATTCAATTCCTTTGACATCATATAATATTTATTTCTTACCTGCAAGACTAAAAAAACTTTGCAATTTGAAAAGTGTAGTGTATAATAAAGTCACAAGTAATCTTAAACCAATCTTTTTAGATCCCCCAATAAGTTAACTTAATAAGAATTCTTTCAACAATGTTGAAGGAAGAATTGGAGTGTGTATATGAATCAGAATATGAAGGAGAAATATGAATCCTTGTCGCTGGCCACTTTGCGAGATCTTGCAAAGGCGAGAAACCTGAAGGGAACATCTGCAATGAAAAAGGCAGACCTGGTACAGGCAATGCTGGAGGAGGATGAACGGCTGGAAAAGGCAGGGCAGGAAAAGAAACAGCCGAAATCGGAAAACGGAAAAACCGAGGCTGTGAAAGCAGAAAACGCTACTGCGGCGCATCCACGCCGGAAGATTATCCGTGTGGACAACCGCAATAAAGAAGAACAACCGGTGCGCACGGAACATGCCCATAAACCGGAGCGGACAGAGACCCCGGCAGAAACGGCCAGTCAGGCTGGTGCGGCGCCGGAACCGATGAAAAATGTAACAGTGGAAGAAAATGCGGAATTTCCCGCTGAATTGGACAGTGGACAGCAGGCCCAGGGAATTCTGGAAGTCATGCCGGACGGTTATGGCTTTATCCGGTGTGAAAACTATCTGCCGGGCGAAAGAGATGTATATGTAGCGCCCAGTCAGATTCGCCGCTTTGGATTAAAGACCGGAGATATTCTGGTAGGCAACACCCGGATTAAGACTCAGGCAGAGAAGTTCAGTGCTCTGCTATATGTGAAATCCATTAACGGATATGCACCGGAGGTGGCAGCCAAACGGACCAACTTCGAGGATATGACCCCTATCTTTCCCAACGAGAGATTGAAACTGGAGACTCCCGGTGCTTCTGTGGCCATGCGTGTTATGGACCTCATGAGTCCCGTAGGTAAAGGACAGCGTGGTATGATCGTATCCCCGCCGAAAGCAGGTAAAACTACCTTATTAAAAGAGGTGGCACAATCAGTGAAACGGAATTCCCCCGATGTACATCTGATCATTCTGCTGATCGATGAACGTCCCGAGGAAGTGACAGATATTAAGGAAGCTATCGAGGGTCCGAATGTGGAGGTGATTTACTCTACTTTCGATGAACTGCCGGAGCACCACAAGCGCGTGGCAGAGATGGTCATTGAACGGGCTAAGAGACTGGTAGAGCACAAAAAGGATGTTATGATTCTGTTAGACTCCATCACCCGTCTTACCAGAGCCTACAACCTTACCGTTCCCCCTTCGGGAAGAACCCTGTCCGGAGGTCTTGATCCTGCGGCTCTGCACATGCCCAAGCGTTTCTTTGGCGCAGCCCGGAATATGAGAGAGGGTGGCAGCCTGACTATTTTGGCAACAGCACTGGTGGAGACCGGATCCAAGATGGATGATGTGGTATACGAGGAATTTAAGGGAACCGGTAATATGGAAATGGTACTGAACCGGAAACTGTCTGAGAAGAGGATTTTCCCGGCCATCGATATTCCCAAATCCAGTACCCGTCGTGAGGATCTGCTGTTAAATGAGGATGAGCAGGAGGCAATTAACATTATCCGTAAGGCATTTAACGGCATGAAACCGGAGGATGCGGTGGAGAAAGTAATCGACATGTTCTCCCATACCAGAAATAATGTGGAATTTGTGAATCTTGTAAAGAAAATGAAGTTTATCTAAAAAAATCCTTGCATTGCGGAGGATGTTATGCTACACTGATAAAGCTGTTCGTGATATAAGAATTCACAGAATAATATATTGAAGAACTTTGTTCATTATAGAGAGGTGAAAGAAATGAGACAGGGAATCCATCCTGAGTATTATCAGGCAACCGTAACTTGTAACTGTGGCAACACTTTTGTAACCGGATCCACCAAACCCGAGATCCACGTGGAAGTATGTTCCAAATGCCATTCCTTCTATACCGGTCAGCAGAAAGCTGCAAGAATCGCCGGCAGAATTGATAAGTTCAATAAGAAGTACGGTTTTGAAAACAAATAAGCTGATAACAAAAAAGGTTGAGGTTTCAATAAATCTCAACCTTATTTTTGGTTATGGAGTATTTTGATTATGGCAAAGAAAAAGAGAAAGAAACGTGGACATTACTCAGGGATCGGCGGACAGGCGGTTCTTGAGGGAATCATGATGAAAAACGGGGACAAATACTCGGTGGCTGTGCGTAAGCCAAACGGAGAGATTGAAGTGGAGTTGGACACCTACCATGGAATTCTGGATGGAAGCAAAATTAAGAATATTCCATTTATCCGTGGCGTTTTTAACTTCCTGGATTCTTTGATTCTGGGAACCCGTTCCCTGAATTTTTCCGCAACTTTTTATGAAGATGAGGATGAACAGAAGAACATCAAAGATCCGGCGAAGAAAGCCAGACAGGATAAGGCGCTGACTACATTGACCACAGTTTTGGCCGTAGTACTAGCGTTGGCATTATTCATGGCACTTCCCTATTATGCCAGTGTATGGCTGGGACGGTATGTCCGCAACGCTTCCCTGATGGCTATTATCGAAGGCGTTATCCGCATTGTGATCTTTGTTTTATATGTGGCAGGGATTTCCCTGATGCCGGATATTAAGAGAGTGTACCGGTATCATGGAGCGGAGCATAAATGCATCAACTGTATTGAGCATGGACATACTCTCACGGTGGAAAATGTAATGAAGAGTTCCAAACAGCATAAACGCTGTGGAACCAGTTTTCTTCTGTTCGTTATGCTGGTAAGTGTGATTTTATTTTTCTTTATCCGTGTGGAGTCTCCGGTATGGCGTTTACTCCTTCGTCTGTTACTGATTCCCGTGATTGCGGGGATTTCCTATGAGTTGATTCGGCTGGCCGGACGCAGCAATAATATTCTGGTGAAGATTATTTCCGCACCGGGAATGTGGCTGCAGCGACTGACCACGAAAGAGCCGGATGAGCAGATGGTGGAAGTGGCAATCAAAGCGGTGGAAGCAGTGTTTGACTGGAAACAATTCCTGCGGGAGGACTTTAATTACAAATTCCCGGAGGATCTGACACAGGAAGATATAGAAGATGGAATATCGAGCACTGTATAAGATAGGAAAAGAAAGTCTGGAGGCAGCAGAAATCGGAGAAGCTGCCTTGGATGCCAGACTGTTATTGGAATTTGTGTGTGGAACGGACCGGAATACCCTGCTGGTACATCCGGATCGGGATGTATCGGCGGAAGAAATCCAGCAGTACGAAAAGCTGATTGGAGAGCGGACGAAGCACATTCCCCTTCAACACCTCACCGGTGTACAGGAATTTATGGGACTGGAATTCGGAGTAAATGAGCATGTGCTGATTCCCAGACAGGATACGGAAATTCTGGTGGAGGAAGTGATGCGGGAACCTTTCGACGGGGAGCAGATTCTGGATCTGTGTACCGGTTCGGGTTGTATTCTTTTAAGTCTCCTTCATTATTCCAATGGCTGCCACGGCGTGGGGGTGGATATTTCCCCAGAGGCTTTACAGGTGGCAGACGGCAATGCAAAACGACTTGGGATTTCCGACGAGCAGGTGGAATTCCTGGAGGGCGACCTGTTTGCCTCCCTGGAAAAAGGAAGAAAGTTTGATCTGCTGGTGTCTAACCCTCCTTATATCCAGAGCAGTGTGATTCCTACACTGATGCCGGAGGTGCGGGAACATGAACCCATGCTTGCCCTGGACGGTATGGAAGATGGTCTTTTCTTTTATCGAAAGATCACGGAACAGGCATCGCAGTGGCTGAGGACGGGTGCTAGAATTTATTTTGAAATCGGATATGATCAGGCTGCAGATGTGGAGCAGCTTTTGAAAGAGGCGGGATTTGCAGAGATCCGGACCGTACAGGATTATGCAGGACTGGATCGGGTGGTCTGCGCCAGATTATAGAGGAAGTTGTTACAAGACAGGAAAGGAAATACAGAATGTTTGACAAGTTAGATGATTTACTGCGCAGATACGAGGAAATCATGAATGAACTGGCGGAGCCGGATGTGGCAAATAACCAGGAGCGTTTCCGTAAGCTTATGAAAGAGCAGAGCGACATGACTCCTCTTGTGGAAGCCTATACCGAATATAAGAAGTGCAAACAGGACGTGGAGGATTCCCTTGCGATGCTGGAGGAAGAATCTGACGAAGAGATGCGTGAGATGTTGAAGGAGACTTTGAACGACAGCAAGAAACGCATCGAAGAACTGGAAAAGGAATTGAAGATTCTGCTGTTGCCCAAGGATCCTAATGATGAGAAGAATGTTATCGTGGAAATCCGTGCGGGTGCAGGCGGCGATGAGGCTGCCTTGTTTGCAGCGGAAATCTACCGTATGTATGTGCATTATGCAGAGAGTAAGCGTTGGAGAGTGGAAACCTTAAATGCATACGAAATCGGCATCGGCGGCATGAAGGAAGTACAGTTCATGATCGATGGACAGGGTGCTTACTCCATGATGAAATACGAAAGCGGTGTGCATCGTGTACAGCGGGTACCGGAGACAGAGAGTGGTGGGCGTATTCATACCTCCACGATTTCCGTGGCAGTGATGCCGGAGGTAGACGAGGATATCGATATCCAGATTGATGAGAAGGATATCCGTATTGATGTAATGCGTGCATCTGGTAACGGTGGTCAGTGTGTCAACACCACCGACTCTGCAGTACGTCTGACCCACTATCCCACCGGTATCGTGGTATACAGCCAGACGGAGAAATCCCAGATCCAGAATAAAGCGAAGGCATTTGCCCTTTTAAAGGCAAAGCTATATGATATTGAGCAGCAGCAGCGTCATGATGCGGAGGCAGAGATGCGCCGCAGCCAGATCGGAACCGGAGACCGTTCAGAGAAAATCAGAACTTACAACTTCCCCCAGGGGCGTGTTACCGATCATCGTATCGGACTGACCCTTTACAAGCTGGACAAAATCATGAACGGAGACATCCAGGAAATCATAGATGCCTGCATCGCAGCTGACCAGGCTGCCAAACTCACCAAGATGAATGAGAATTAAAAAGGAACAAATCGAAAGACGAACTTTGACATAGAGCAGGGTTCGTCTTTTTTTTTACCCCATTTTCGTGTATAATAAAGAGCGTGTTTTGAAATGGAACAACCGGGAATATAAAACGCTGGTAAAACAAAAAATAGGGTATACTTTACATAATAGAAAGACAGAGGATTCATAGATGAGAATAGGAATGGGATACGATGTGCATAAACTGGTGGAGAACCGCAAGCTGATGATCGGCGGTGTGGAAATCCCCTACGAGAAAGGTTTGCTGGGGCACTCTGACGCGGATGTGCTCTTACATGCGATTATGGACGCTTTGCTTGGCGCGGCGGCAATGGGAGATATCGGCAAGCACTTCCCTGACACAGACGAGGCATACAAAGGTGCAGACTCCATGAAACTTTTGGAGCGGGTAGGGGAAATGCTGGCGGAGCAGACCTTCTATATTGAAAACATTGACGCCACTATCATTGCCCAGAAACCCAAGATGCGCCCCTACATTGACACCATGCGCCGGAATATCGCCGATGCCCTCCGGATTGATATAAGCCAGGTCAATGTAAAAGCCACCACGGAGGAAGGGCTGGGCTTTACCGGAAGTGGCGAAGGCATTTCCTCCCAGGCAATCTGCATGCTGACTACACCCATGGACGGTTTTTCCGTGGACACTGCCGCGAGAAGTTGCGGAGGATGCGGTGGATGCCCTGTGGCAAACCAGTAAAATTCCTTGACAATAGGCAGGATATTGCATATCTTAAAATAGGATATTTAGACAGAAAAGAGCAGAGAAAATGGGATTCATAGCAAATATTAAAGAAGAGATCCGGGTGATCCGTGAACGGGATCCTGCGATTCATTCCAATATGGAGGTTCTCTTGTATCCGAGCTTCCGTGTGATGCTCAGTTACCGCCGGGCACACAAGCAATATTTAAAAGGACATTACTTTCATGCCAGATGGATTTCCCAGCGGGCAGCCAGAAAGACAGGAATTGAAATCCACCCCGGTGCCCAGATCGGAAAAGGCTTTTTTATTGACCATGGAAGCGGTGTCATTATTGGTGAAACCGCCATTATCGGCGATAACGTGACCCTCTATCAGGGCGTGACTCTGGGAGGAACCGGAAAAGAAAAAGGAAAACGACACCCCACCATTGGGGATAATGTCATGATCAGTGCGGGTGCAAAAGTACTGGGATCCTTTACCATTGGGGAAAATTCCAAGATTGGTGCAGGCAGCGTGGTGTTAAAAGCTGTGCCGCCAAACTCCACGGTTGTGGGTGTGCCGGGACATGTGGTAAAGAAGAACGATGTGCGGGTGCCCAGAGAAGAACTGAACCAGACAGATTTACCGGACCCCGTAGAGGAGGACATCAATGTATTGCAGCGCGCCAATACGGAATTGACGAATCGGCTGCTGGTACTGGAAGAAAGTGTCCGGAATATGAAAAAGGAGTTAGAAAAGACAAATGGAAAATAGATTTAACTTTTATAATACACTGACGAAAAAAGTGGAAACGCTGGTGCCCCATACCGATGGAAGGATCGGCATGTATACCTGCGGCCCTACCGTTTATCATTTCGCCCATATCGGAAACCTCCGCAGCTATATTATGGAGGATGTGCTGGAAAAAACCCTGCGATACTTAGGATATGATGTAAAGCGTGTCATGAATATCACCGATGTGGGACATCTTTCCAGCGATGCGGACACCGGTGAGGATAAGATGGTCAAAGGCGCAAAACGTGAGCATAAAACCGTTATGGAGATTGCAAAGTTCTACACCGATGCTTTCTTTGAGGACTGCCGGAAGCTCAACATCAAGCGTCCGGATGTGGTGGAGCCTGCCACCAACTGCATCTCTGAGTTTATCCACATGATTGAGGTGTTGTTAGAGAAGGGGTATGCTTATCAGGCGGGGGGAAATGTGTACTTTGACACCTCCAAATTAAAGGAATACTATGTGTTCAATACCCAGAACGAGGAGGAACTCATGGTAGGTGTCCGGGATGATGTCACCGAGGATGTGAATAAAAAGAATAAAAACGACTTTGTGCTGTGGTTTACCAAATCCAAGTTTGAGGAACAGGCGCTGAAATGGGATAGTCCCTGGGGCGTGGGTTACCCCGGATGGCACATCGAATGTTCCTGCATCGGAATCAAGAATCTGGGCGAGTACATGGATTTACACTGTGGCGGTGTAGACAATATTTTCCCCCATCACACCAATGAGATTGCCCAGAGTGAGTCCTACTTAGGGCACAGCTGGTGCAAATACTGGTTCCATGTGCATCACCTGAATGATAAATCCGGCAAGATGAGCAAATCCAAGGGAGATTTCCTTACGGTTTCCCTGTTAGAGGAAAAAGGATATGATCCCATTGTTTACCGTCTGTTCTGTCTGCAGTCCCATTATCGGAAGCCTCTGGAATTCTCCTATGAGGTGCTGGATCAGATGACTGCAGCCTACAATAAGCTGGTCAAGAGAATTGCCGAATTGAAAGAGGACGGCATTGTGGATGAGCAGGTGTTTGCAGTTTACCACAGAAGATTTGAAGATGCTCTTTGCAATGACTTAAATACCGCCTCCGCGATTACTGTGATTTACGATCTGTTAAAGGCAGACTGTAACGATGCCACCAAGCGCACCCTGATTGGCAGCTTTGACGAGGTGCTTTCCTTAAATCTGCTCACTGCCCATGAGGCAAAACAGGCACAGGAGAGTGAAGGAGTGGACGCAGAACTTGAGGCTTATGTCTTAGAGAAAATCGAAGAGCGCAAGCAGGCGAAGAAAGCCAAAGATTTCGCAAAGGCAGATGCCATCCGTGCAGAACTGTTGGAAAAAGGGATCGTTCTTGAGGACACCAGAGAGGGCGTCAAGTGGAAGAAGAACTAAACAAGAAGGAACTTCTTGATCAAATTAAAACAAAATTTCAGTGCAAGGGAGTGGATATCCGCTCCTATTCACCGTTAACCCTGGCGTTTCTGGGAGATTGCGTTTTTGAAATTATCATCCGTACCGTCATTGTAGAGCGGGGAAACCGGCCTCCAAACCGCTTGCACAAGGATAAGGCAAAAATTGTCAACGCATCAACCCAGGCGAGAATGATCGAGGTACTGGAGGAGGAACTGACAGAGGAGGAATGCAGTGTGTACCATAGAGGGCGCAATGCCAAATCCTACACCTCTGCCAAAAACGCCAGCATCACCGATTACCGGAAAGCTACCGGCCTGGAGGCGTTATGCGGCTATCTGTATCTCAATGGACAGATGGACCGGGTACTGGAATTGGTATCTATTGGTTTACATAAATTAAATATGGAGATAATGTGAAAAATGAAACATTTTTCACAAACGAACAGGGTTCGTTTTGCAAATATTGTGGCTAACGCAAAGTGCTAAAGCACTTGAAAGTTTGCAGACTATGGAAGGGTGTGGTTTTTTAATGTCATACACAGAATATACAATCGAAGGGCGTAATGCAGTGCTGGAGGCGTTCCGCTCCGGACGCACCATTGACAAGCTGTTCATTTTGGACGGCTGCCAGGATGGTCCGATCATTACCATTAAACGGGAAGCCAGGAAGCAGGACACTCTGGTGAAATATGTGGAAAAAGAGCGTCTGGATCAGTTATCCCAGACCGGTAAACATCAGGGTGTCATTGCCATGGCAGCCGCTTACGAATATGCAGAAGTGGAAGATATTTTGGCACTGGCAAGAGAGAAAAACGAGCAGCCTTTTCTCTTTTTATTGGATAATATCGAGGACCCCCACAACCTGGGAGCCATCATCCGTACTGCAAATCTTGCAGGAGCCCACGGTGTCATTATTCCCAAGAACCGTGCGGTGGGACTGACAGCGACTGTAGCCAGAACCTCGGCAGGAGCCTTGAATTACACCCCGGTAGCCAAAGTGACCAACATGGCGAAAACCATTGAATCCCTCAAAAAAGAAGGACTGTGGTTCGTCTGTGCGGATATGGGCGGCACCTGCATGTATGATTTGGATTTAAAAGGTCCTATCGGACTGGTTATCGGCAACGAGGGTGAGGGCGTCAGCCGTCTGGTGCGGGAAAAATGTGACTTTGTGGCCTCCATTCCGATGAAGGGAGATATTGATTCCCTCAATGCCTCGGTGGCAGCGGGAGTTATGGCTTTTGAAATTGTCCGTCAAAGAGGATTCACTTCATGAGTGACTATGACACTTTATCCGATGAAGAACTGATTACCCGCCTGCGTGAGGGAGATAGTTCCATCATGGATTTCATTCTGGACAAATATAAAAACCTGGTGCGTGCCCATGCCGGTTCCATGTACATTCTGGGGGCAGATCGAGAGGATCTGATCCAGGAAGGAATGATTGGCCTGTTTAAGGCGATCCGGGAGTATGATTTTGGACGGGATGCCGGATTTTATACCTTTGCAGATCTCTGTATTTCCAGACAAATGTACACGGCGGTGCAAAATTCCCGCCGTTTTAAGCATGCTCCTTTGAATTCCTATGTCTCTCTTTACAAGGAGGAGGGACAGGAAGGAGGTTCACCACTTTTAGAACTGGTGGCATCCGGAATGGAGGATGATCCGGAAAAACAGGTAATCGACAGGGAGAATCTGGAACGACTGGAAGATCTGATTGATAAAGAACTCAGTGGTTTTGAAAAGGAAGTATTGGATTTGTATCGCACCGGCATGAGTTATTCCCAGATTGCAAAGGTGCTGGGCAGAGATGAAAAATCCACGGATAATGCATTGCAACGCTTGAAAAATAAACTGCGCAAAGCAGTGAAAAATCAATAGATTTCATATGAGTAGGAGAAAACATTATGGAAACGTACATGATATTAAGGGACTTAGCAATTATTTTAATTGCAGCAAAATTTTTCGGCCTGGTTGCCCGGAAATGTAAGGCTCCCCAGGTAGTAGGGCAGATCGTGGCAGGTCTGGTGATCGGTCCCTGCATGCTGGGATGGGTACAGCAGAGTGATTTTATTTTACAGTTAGCGGAGATCGGTGTCATTCTGGTTATGTTTTCCGCAGGCTTGACTACGGATCTAAAGAAACTGGTAAAAACAGGACCTGTTGCCTTCGCAGTGGCATGTATAGGAGTATTTGTTCCCCTTGCTTTAGGTACAATCCTGTATATGTCATTTTACGGATTTGCTCCCTGGGGAAGCACAGAATTTATCAAAGCGGTCTTTATCGGTACGATTATGACGGCAACTTCGGTGGGTATCACCGTTGCTACTTTACAGGAGATGGGCAAGATCAAGACAGAGCTGGGAACCATGATTGTCAGTGCGGCAATCATTGATGATGTCATTGGTATTGTGGTATTGTCCTTAGTGCTGAGCATGAGAGATCCCTCCAACAAGGTGTCTACCGTTTTGATCCATACCGTACTGTTTTTTGCTGTGGCTGCCATTGGCGGATTTATTATGTATCATGTCTTTAAATGGGTGGACCAGCGATATCCCCATACCAGACGTATTCCCATTATCAGCATTGCATACTGTTTTGCACTGTCTTATATTGCAGAGCGGTATTTCGGAATTGCGGATATCACCGGTGCATTTATTGCCGGTATTACCATCTGCAGCATTCAGGATGCTCCTTATGTGGAACAGAAAGTGGATATCAATACTTATATTATTTTCGGACCGATTTTCTTTGCAAGCATTGGCCTGAAAACCAATTTTTCCGATATGAATGCAAAGCTGCTGCTGTTCTCTGTATGCTTTGTTGTGGTTGCACTGTTGGGAAAAATCATCGGTTGTGGTGCTGTGGCAAAATTAAGCGGTCATAGCTGGGGCGATGCCCTGAAAGTGGGTGTGGGCATGATGACCCGGGGAGAAGTGGCACTGATCGTGACACAAAAGGGATTATCTGCCGGAGTGATTTCTGCAGATTATTTCACTGCGGTTATTTTGTTAATTATTATTTCTTCCGTTCTGACCCCGATTTTATTAAAGCTTTTATATGCAAAGGATGACGGAAAAGTGAGACAGACAGTATGATGAATTTTAAAGAACAATGGAAGGGGAGCCGCCTGCTTGCAGACGGCTCTTTTGGAACCTACTACGCGGAAAAATTTCAGACAACGGAACTGCCGGAAACTGCGAATACGAAATACCCTGAACGGGTAAAAGCCATTCATGAGGAGTATCTGGCAGCAGGTGCGCAGCTGATCCGAACCAATACCTATGCTTCCACACAGGCCGCTTTTGAAAATCGTGATGCTTTGAAAGAAAACATTCTGGCAGGCTGTGAGGCGGCCAGGCAGGCTGCACAGCAGGGAAAGGGAAAAGTATATATTGCCGGCTCCATCGGACCGGAAGTGATGGATCAACGCACAACACAGGAACGCATCCAGGAATATGCAGACCGGGGAACCTGGCTGCAGCAGGGTGGTGTGGATTTACTGGTGTTTGAAACCTTTTCGGATGTCACGGAGATTATTCCTGCCATACGCATTTTAAAGAGACAACAGGATATGCCGATTCTGGTGAATCTGGCGGTAAATCAGTATGGGTATACCGGTGCAGGACTCAGTGCAGCGAAGCTGTTAAAGGAACTGGCGCAGGTGGAGGAAATTGATGGCCTCGGGCTTAATTGCGGTATTGGTCCGGGACATATGGCGGCTCTGTTTCATAAATTGGCATTGCCTGAGGATAAAATCTGGGCGGCGCTTCCTAATGCCGGATATCCTTACCGACTTCAAAGCAGAATGCAATTTTCCGATAACCGGGAATATTTTGCCCAGAAGATGGGGGAGATTGCAGGGAAAGGCGTGGAAATTATCGGAGGATGCTGTGGAACAGATCCCTCTTATATTAAAAGTCTGGCAGAGCAGCGGGATATCTGGAAAGCAGAACGAGATTTATCCGTCGGAAAAGAAAAAGAAACAGTTGGGAACCGTGAGGAGAAAAAGGCGACACCGGCACTCCATGATTTTTATCGGGATGCAGAGGGAGCATGCAAAAAGAAAAAACTGATTGCAGTGGAACTGGCACCGCCCATGAATGCAGATGATGAAAAAATTATGGAGGCAGCCCACTATCTTCAGAATCATGATGTAGATGTGTTAACTTTCCCGGATTCTCCTTCGGGGCGGACCAGAGCAGATGCCATTCTTATGGCGGAAAAAGTGTCCAAGGAAACTGAAATGTGCGTGATGCCACACATTTGCTGCCGGGATCGGAATGCGATTGCTATCCGGTCAGAATTTTTAGGGGCACAGATGAACGGAATCTATAATTTTCTGGTGATCACAGGGGATCCGGTTCCTGCCATGGCAAGACAGGCGGTAAAGAGTGTCTTCCAGTTTGATTCGGTGGGAATGATGCGAATCATCCAGGATATGAATGAGGAGAGCTTTGACAAGGCCCCTTTATGTTATGGAGGAGCAATCAATCAGAATCGCCGCAATCTGGAAGTGGAAATAAGCAGAGTCAGGAAAAAAATGGAGAGTGGTGCCAGCTTTTTTCTGACACAGCCTGTTTTTACGATGGAACAGGCACAGCGTCTTTGCCGGATCAAAAAGGAGACCGGGGCAAGAATCCTGTGTGGAATCATGCCTCTTGTCAGTCGTAAAAATGCACTGTTTATGAAAAATGAGATGAGTGGTATCGATATTCCACAGGAACTGATCGAACGCTATCCGGAAAATGGTTCCAGGGAAGATGGTGAAAAGGTGGCTGTACAGATAGCCAGAGAGATGATGGAAATGGTTGACGATTTTGCGGACGGGTATTACTTTTCTTTCCCGTTTAACCGGGTTTATCTGTTGGAACAGATCATGAAGTAAAGAACCTTAAGAGAGCAGGAAAATGGTCTTGCAGGGTTCCAATTCAAATTTTTGTAATTTTATAAAAAATTTTAAAATAAATCGTTGACAAGCTACCGCCTGTTTGATATACTAGCATTCGTTGAGACAACAACCCAACAATGCTGCTGTGGCTCAGTCGGTAGAGCGTCGCATTGGTAGTGCGGAGGTCACGGGTCCGATTCCCGTCAGCAGCTCGATACAGGAATCCTTTGAAAACACAAGGGATTCCTATTTTTATGTCCGGATAAAAGGGTGAAAAACAATTCTTTGCCCCAATTTTCCATTATGTATTTTTAGACAACTTTATTCATAATTTCTATTTTTTTAAGAATTTAAAGGCGTTTACTTGTATATTCCCGACAAGATGCTATAATAAAACTAATGGGAAAACAACAATCAACAACATCAGAGAAAATGGAGAAAAATCATGGGCAAAGGATTAAGAATTAAAGAACGATTGATCAAGGCATTCAGACGAGTGCTGGGAATTGCATCCGTGGCTGCAATCGCAGGTGTAATTGCACTGATAGTGATTAATAATCAGTATTCAAGTGCATTGCGGAATTATGGATTTTCACAGGGGGATATTGGAAAAGCAGTTGCATCTTTCACAGGCACCAGAGCATATATGCTGGCAGTCATCGGCTACGATGGCGAGGAAAATATACAGAGTGCCATCGAAGGGCATGACGCTATGAAGGAGAAGTTTGTCAATATTTACTGGCCGGAAGTGGCAAATACATTGACAACAGACACAGAGAAAGAAGTCTATGATAAAGTATCTGCTGAATTGGAAAACTATTGGACGATTGAAGAAGAGGCAATGACCAAGGGCTCCAATAGTGAGGAGTCAGAGTACCTGGCTGCACAGAAAATAGCAGCAGAGGAACTGGAGCCTATTTACAATGATGTATATCAGCAGCTGGTAGAGCTGATGAGTATTAATGTCGAGCAGGGAGACCGTCTGAGCAGTTTGTTAAGTCTGATCAGCTGGATTCTTATTATAGCTATCCTGGTACTGATTGTTCTGACAGCCTCCTATGCCACCAGACTTGGCGTTAAGGTGGCAAAAGACATTGCCGATCCTCTTGATGCATTAGGCAACCGCCTTTCCTCTTTTGCCAAGGGAGATTTATCTTCTCCTTTCCCTACTGTTGAAACCAAGGATGAGGTTGCCGATATGACCAATACGGCAAAAGAAATGGCGGCAACCTTACAGGTGATTATCAATGATGCAGGACATGCGTTAAGCGAATTCTCCAAGGGCAATTATCGTGTGACTTCGGAAGTGAAAGAGAGCTATACCGGTGATTTTGAAATGCTGCTAGTGGCAATGCGCGATTTGAAACGGCAGATGATTGAGACAATGACAGCCATTGGAGAAGCATCCAGTCAGGTATCAGCGGGAGCGACCAATCTGGCTGAGGCATCACAGAGTCTTGCAGAAGGAGCTACCGATCAGGCCGGAACGGTGGAGGAAATGCAGGCAACCATCAGTGCAATTACATCCAGTATTGAGAAAGCGGCAAAAATTGCAGAGCAGTCTTATGAGCAGGCACAGAAATATGCCCAGGAAGCAGATAACAGTAAAACAGAAATGCAGAGCATGGTATCCGCAATGGAGCGTATTACGGAAACTTCCCAGAAAATCGGTAACATTATTTCCGAAATTGAAGATATCGCATCCCAGACCAATTTGCTGTCACTGAATGCATCCATTGAGGCAGCAAGAGCAGGAGAAGCAGGAAGAGGATTTGCAGTAGTAGCAGAACAGATCAGACAGCTGGCAGACCAGAGTGCGCAGGCAGCTTCCAACACCAGAGAATTGATCAGCAATGCCTTAAACGAGGTGGAAGATGGCAATAAAGCAGCAGAGCATGTTGCAGTTTCCATTGATGAAGTGGTACATGGAATCAATCTGATTGCGGAAACATCCAAACAGATCAGTGACGCTTCTGCGGAACAGGCAAATTCCATGAGCCAGGCAGAAACAGGAATGAATCAGATTTCTGAAGTAGTACAGTCCAATTCTGCCACAGCAGAGGAATCCTCTGCAACCAGTGAGGAATTGTCCGCTCAGTCCGTAACCTTAGACGAATTGATTCAGAAGTTCCAGTTGTAATTCTTAAGAAGTAAAGCAGAACAGGCAGGTGGTTTGCGATGCAGCCACCTGCCTGTTTTTATTTCATGGAAAAATCTTCTTGTGAACGATAAGTCTATTGAAACGAAAGAGAAAAGAGTGGAATAAAGTGAAAAAATTTTTGAAAAAGACGGTTGTGATCATCGGGATTTTTCTCGTCTTATGTACAGGAAATGCCGGAGTGCGTGCGGTTAGCGCACCGGAAACAATTCCCAGCGCACAACAGCCGGAAGAGTGGCAGGAACTCCAGGTTCACTATATTGATGTGGGTCAGGGCGACAGCACTTTACTGGTCTGTGGTGGACAGGCGATGCTTATTGATGCCGGAAACAACAATAAAGGAACTACAGTACAGCTTTATTTGCAGAAACAGGGAATTGATGCCCTGGACTATGTGGTGGGAACCCATCCCGATGCGGATCATATTGGTGGCCTGGATGTCATCATCACCAAGTTTGAATGTGGAACGATTTTCATGCCGGATGTTTCCAATGACACCAACACCTACCGGGATGTGCTGGATGCCATGAAATATAAAGACTATTCTGTCACCATTCCCAGCGTGGGTGATACTTATACCCTGGGAGATGCTAACTTTACCATTTTGGCACCAGGCAGGAATTACACGGAAATGAACAACAATTCCATCGTTATCCGGGTGGAACACGGGGAGAATACCTTCCTTTTTGCAGGCGATGCGGCAGAAGAATCCGAGGCGGATATGATGGTGAGCGGATTGCCACTACAGGCACAGGTGTTAAAAGTAGGGCATCACGGGAGCAGTTCTTCCACTTCCAAAGCATTTCTGGATTCGGTACATCCGGACTATGCCGTGATTAGCTGTGGCAGGGATAATTCCTACGGACACCCCACCGCGGAGACACTGACAACCCTGAGGGAGGCAGGCGTCCAGGTGTTTCGTACAGACGAGCAGGGGAGTATTGTAGTCACCAGTGACGGGAGGAAATCCTCGCCAAGGGCTATGAACCCTGCCAGATTTGCAAGCCCTGATCCATTGCCCGAACCTATTTACATTTCCGGACCTTCAATGTTAAAATAAAAAGTAATGAGGAAAAAAGGAGACAAACTTTATGGCATATAGTACCCATGATGAAATTGCAAATTTTGATTTTTCCGAATCCACCATTGTGAAAGTGACGGTGACAGAGAACCAGTTGGATATCCGGTGCGGGGATGTGATGATTCCCACTTCCAACAGCCAGAATACGGATGTGGAGAAGATGGGAACGGACGAACTGCTCATCCGCATGAAGGACATTCAGAAACTGGAAGTGAAAAAGGATGGCTACCGGATTTATAATCTGGATGATACCGTCCGTGAGGATATTCCTGACAGAGTGATTCCCAAAGAGGAGTGGAACAGTCTTTTTGAGAGCCTGGAAGGACAGGCCATTTACAGTATTACGAAAGAAAACGACTGTTATGTAATCTGTATCGATACCGCAGAGACAGAGGTTTCTTACACCGTGAGCCTGGAGGCACAGAGTGATCTGGAAAGCTGGGAGGATCATCACAGATTGCCCGCTTATCTCCGGGGATAATAAAATTCAGAAAAATAGATAGGAAGAAATAAAATGACACAGAAACAATCAGTACGTTCCGTCATTCGGGAATATGTGGTCATTACCTTTGCTGCAATTCTTATGGATATCGGCGTGTATGCGTTTAAATTTACGAACCATTTTTCCTTCGGCGGAGTGTCCGGTATGGCGGTACTGCTGGAGGAACTGCTGCCCATGTCGGCGGCGCAGATTAACCTGATTATCAATATGGCCTTACTGGTATTGGGCTTTGCCTGTCTGGGCAAGGGGTTCGGTGTCAAGACGGCCTATGTGACGGTGCTCTCCTCTGTTCTTCTGAATATTTTTGAAAAAGTCATTCCCTTGTCAGCACCGCTTACCGATCAGACCATGTTGGAACTGGTGTATGCCATTGTACTTCCGGCCTTTGCGGCGGCTTTATTTTTCTTTGAAAATGCCTCCGGCGGGGGGACGGATATCCTGGCGATGATTTTGAAAAAGCATACCACACTGAACATCGCCACCGCACTGTTGGTGATTGATGCGGTGATTGTGGTGGCATCTTTCCTGATTTACGATGTGAAAACCGGACTGTATTCCGTGTGTGGACTTTTGGCAAAAACCATGGTCATTGACAAGTCCATCGAACAGATGAAACTGTGCAAATATTTTACGATTATCTGCCGTAAACCGGAACCGATTTGTGACTATATCAAAAACAGCCTGCACCGGACAGCCACCATTTACCACGGTCAGGGCGCCTACAGCCATGAGGACGAAACCATCGTGCTGTCAGCTTTGGACAGAAAGCAGGCAGTGCAGTTACAGCGTTTTATCCACAAGACGGAGCCAACCGCCTTTATCATGATTACCAAGAGCAGTGAGATTATCGGAAAAGGGTTTTACGGAGGAGAGGAATGACACAGTACAGACACCAGGCGAAATACTACGAGACAGACCAGATGGGCATTATCCATCACTCCAACTACATCCGGTGGATGGAGGAGGCACGCATTGCCCTGATGGATGAAATCGGGTTCAGCTACCGCAAAATGGAGGAGATTGGCATCATTTCCCCGGTTTTGTCGGTGCAGTGCGAGTATAAAAATATGGTACATTTTGACGACACGGTGCTCATTGAGGTGGATATCAAGCAATATAACGGCATCAAGCTGACGGTAACGTACCGGATGACCAATGAAACCACGGGGCAGATGTGTACCCTGGGGGAGAGCAGCCACTGCTTTTTAAACCGGGAAGGGCGAATCATTTCCCTGCGGAAATCCTGCCCGGAATGTGACGCAACCTTTCTTCGTTATATGGAGAAGGGGAAACAAGAGGAAAGCCATGATTGAGAAAGAATCCTTTCATCATTTTAATTACATCAAAAAAGAGGATATGACCGGCTCCATGAAGGGGATGCGGTATATGCTCCGCAAGGAATCGGACGAGAACGGGGAGGATGTGCTGGGGGTCACCATCTGGCCGGGTCCCTACGGGTTTGCCAAGACGCCCCAGGAGTTAAAACAGCGGAAAGAATTTGAATTCAGCCCCGCCGGGGTGGAGCAGGCAGCAGACTGGCTCAACGAACAGTATGTCAACCAGAAAGCACTGTGGGACACAGTGAAACTGGTATAGGGCTTTACTTTTCCGGTTACGGATGCTATAATATTGCTACATTCACAGGAATGCCTGTGGATGTAGCATAACAGAACTTTGCAGATATAGTTCATCGGTAGAACGCTAGCTTCCCAAGCTGGAGAGACGGGTTCGATTCCCGCTATCTGCTCTTGAAACTCTCGTATTCATACGGGAGTTTTTCTGATACTTTTTTATAAAAATCCCATACCCCATCTCTAAACTTTTTATAAACACATCCCAAACACTGGAAAAGTTCCGATTTCCTCATTATAATAAGAAACGTTTGAAAAGTTCGACAATATATAACGGAATTTGCAGGGTATCGTTTACTGCAGGAGGAGAAAGGAATTGATAAGGTGAAGAACAGGAAGAAAAAAATAATCGTTTTGGTAGTGGTTCTAGTCTGCGTGGCCGGTGGTGTATTCTGGGCATGCGGAGGCAGAAAGGGAAGTGCAGGGCAGTACATCGAAGTGCAGGCACAGATGAAGGACATGAGCTCCTACCTGGAATTCAGCGGAAATGTGGAATCTGCCAATACTGCCAATGTGTACGCGGATGCCGCTGCCAAAGTGCTGGAACTAAAGGTGGAAGAAGGTGACGAGGTAAAAGCCGGAGATGTCATCGCCATTCTGGATTCCTCCAACGTGGAGTACAACATCCGTCTGAAAGAGGCAGCGTTAAAGGCAGCCAACACCTCCAACTATTACAACATCAAGGATACCCAGAATGCCCTGGCGCAGTATCAGGATGCCCAGAATCAGGGACTGAACACTGCACTGGTTTCTGCCCAGAAAGCGTTAATCAACGCCCAGCAGAACTACCAGGATGCGGCGGGAAACTATAACACTGCAAAGGCAGATTACGACAGTGGCAAAAATACCAGTGTGGTATCTGCCAAACAACAGCTGGCATCCCAGCAGGCATCTTACAACAGCGCCTCCAAGCAGCATGACGATGGAATGATGTCCGATGAGGCTTTTGCCAGTTCCCAGGTGGCACTTGCCAATGCCCAGGAGAATTTGAGACTGGCGAAGGAGCAGGCAGAAAAACAGATTGATGACTATTATGATGCTTTTACCCAGGCAGAGCAGGCACTTGCCAATGCAGAGCGGGACTACGAGGCAAGTCTGTTAAATGCAGGACAGACCGAGGAAAACTATGAGAATAACGTGGAGAAAGCCCAGGCGTTGTCCTCCACGGAAACCTCTGAAATTGAACTGGAGCATTTGAAAGAGTCTCTGGACGATTATGTGATTTACGCTCCTATTGATGGAACCATTACCACCTTGAATCTGAAAGAGGGAGATTACGCGGCGGCAGGAAGTGTGGCTGTGGCAGAAATCCAGGACTTTACCACCATGCAGGTGGCGGTGAAGATCGACGAGCAGAACATCGCTAACGTACATCTGGGCGACTCTGTTTCCGTTTATATCAATGCCTTGGACCGCACCTACGAGGGAAAAATTGCGGAGATTTCCAAGACAGCCATTAAGAGCAACAATGCGGTTTATGTGGAGGCTACGGTGGAGTTTCCGGCGGACGAGGAAGTACGAACCGGCTTTAGTGTGGAAGTGAAACTCACCAAGGCATCTGCACCGAATGCCATCTGTATTCCTCTGGATGCAGTGAATTACGATACCGACAATACCGCCTATGTCTATGTGAAGGATGCCAAGGGAGAGAAAGAGCGCCGCAATGTGACACTGGGACTTTCCGACACCAGCATGGTTCAGGTCACCGAAGGCTTGAGCGAGGGTGAGACCGTATTCCAGGAAGTAAAAATGAACATGAACATGATGTACGGCTACGATATGGAGATGGGAGGACAGCCCCAGGGCGGCGGTCCGGGCGCTCCCGATGATGGACCTCAGAACTAGGAAAGGGCATGGACGAAATGGAACAAACAGGAAACACGATTCTTTCCATGCAGGGCATTGTGAAAGAATATAACGTTGCCGGTGAAGTGTCCCAGGTGCTAAAGGGCATTGATCTGACCGTGGAGGCAGGAGAGTTCCTGGCAGTGCTGGGGCCTTCCGGTTCTGGAAAATCCACGCTGATGAATATCATCGGCTGTCTGGATGTGCCCACCAGAGGGCATTACACCTTGTCTGGCATCGAGATTGCCAACCAGGACGAACAGACACTGGCACATATCCGCAACAAACAGATTGGCTTTATTTTCCAGTCCTTTTTTCTTATGCAAAAACAGACCGCACTGGAAAATGTGAAAATGCCTCTGATTTATGCAGGCGTATCGGAAAAAGAGCAGAATGAGCGGGCTTTTGCCATGCTGGAAAAGGTAGGACTGGCGGATAAGGCACTGTATTATCCCAACCAGATGTCCGGTGGACAGCAGCAGCGTGTGGCGATTGCCAGAGCGATGTGCAATAACCCCACCATTCTGTTAGCGGATGAGCCCACCGGCGCTCTTGACCAGAAAACCGGCAGACAGGTCATGGATTTATTCCATGCTTTAAACGAAGAAGGCAGAACCATCATTATGATTACCCACGACAAGCACATTGCGGAGCATGCAAAGCGCATTGTCCGGATTCTGGATGGAAATATCGGAGAAGGAGAGCTGGAAGATGCATAGTATGTCCATTATTAAGCAGAGTATCAAGATGTCTCTGCAGAATATTAAAAGCAACAAGATGCGTACCTTTCTCACTACCCTGGGCATTATTATCGGCGTAGCGGCGGTCATCGCCATGATTACCATTGTCAATGGCGTTATTGATACGGTTCTGGGGCAGTTTTCCTCTCTGGGTGCAGGGACCCTGTCCGTCACCATTAACGGCTCCGCACTGAAAAGTGGTCTGACGGAAACGGATTTACAGAATCTCTCGGAATTGGACAACGTGGCAGGGATTTCCCCCTCCGTCACCATCCGCACCAGTGCCGCCAGAGGAACGGACTTTCTGGACAACGTATCCGTGGAAGGGAAAAACGACTATTATTTCCAGAAGGAGGATTTGATTTCCTACGGACGGGGGCTGACCAAATCCGATGTGGAAAATGAAAGCTATGTGTGCATTATTGACCAGGATTTGGCGGATAACCTGTTTCTTGGAGAAAATCCTATCGGTCAGCAGGTGATTGTCAATGGCATCCGTTATACGGTGGTAGGACTGGAGGGAACGGACAATAGCCTCATGTCTGCCATGGCGATTATGGGTGCAAGCACGGACGGAACCATTATCATTCCCTATACCAATGCCATGAAGATGGCAGGCAGCAGCAGTATCACCAGTCTGGAAATTTATATTACAGATACCGAGCGTACTGATGAACTGACGAATGATGTGGAGGCGGTGCTTTATAAAGCTTTCAATGAAAATGAGGACTGTTACAGCACCTTCAGCATGGACAGTCTGTTAGATACCATGAACAAAATGATGAGCACCATGACCTATATGCTGGCAGGCATCGCATCCATCGCTTTGTTGGTGGGCGGCATCGGTATTATGAACATGATGCTGGTGTCCGTGTCAGAGCGAACCAAGGAAATCGGACTGCGGAAAGCCATGGGAGCCACACCGGGAAGAATCCAGTTACAGTTTTTGCTGGAAGCGATTGTGCTATCTCTGATGGGAGGTATCATCGGTGTGATTCTGGGACTGATTATCTCCTTTGTGGGAGCCCAGCTTTTGGACACTAACTTCACCATTTCCATGTCGGCAATCGCTTTAGGCGTGGGATTTTCTGCAGCTGTGGGTATTATCTTCGGTTGGGCACCGGCAAGAAAGGCAAGTGCATTAAACCCCATCGATGCATTGCGCAGTGAGTAATGAAAATGTGCAGCTATTCAATATAACTCAATCAGAAAGGACGGACAAGATGAAACATACAAAGAAAATACTGGCGGTTTGTGGTATGGCAGCAGTGTTTGCTGTCTCCTCCCTGGAGGCTCCGGTGCTGATGGCACAGGCAGCAGAAACCCAGATGGCATTACCCCAGATTACATTATCCCAGACAGAAGTGGCACTGACAGAAGGTGCCAGCCAGAATCTTTCGGTGGACTATACCAGTGTCTCCGGCGGATTTGCAGACCTGGGAGTGGCAGTCTCAGATGAAAGCCAGGTACAGGCATTGCTGGCAGATGCAGGAAACGGCAAGGCGGTTTTAAATGTCACCTCGTTACAGAGAGGTTCAGGAACTGTAGCAGTGTATCTGAAAAGCAACATGGCAGTGGTATCCTATGTGACTGTGTCAAGCGGTTATGCCCCTAAGGGACAGGTTTACACCACCATGACAGAAAACCAGCTTACCACCGTATACGAGGACAGAATCGTGGACTACAAGACCACCGCGACAGGCAGGGATGGAGAACTCCTCGCTGTCAGTGGTTTACAGATTATCCGCAGTAAAGGGCTGGACTGCCTGGAAATTACCGGAACCATGTTTGACAAGGGAAATTCCGTCAGTGGCATGAGTACCTTTTATGCAGACTTTTACGATGCGGCAGGCAGCCTGATAAAGCGGCAGGCAGTGTATGCACTGGCACCTCTCCATTATGACCAGTACACCTTAGACTGGTACATCCCGGAGGGCTGCACCCACATTGTAGTGGAATAACAGAACCGTTGGGTTTGAATAAAAAGAGGGACGCCGGAGATTTTCCGGTGTCCCTTTTTCGATAGGGTACAAGCCAACTCTAATGTTTCTGTACCTGTAGAATCTGTGCCTCAATCTGTGCAATGGCACGTCTTGATTTGTCAATCAGTTCGCAGTTTTTCTGGTAGATAGGGTCTGCGGTTTCCCCGTTTAATTCATAGTAGTGCTTGCCAATCTCCTGATACTGGGTATCAATGATTTCCTCCAGGGAACGGATGCGTCCCCGGAGGCTGGCAACCTCTGCCATATCTTTCGCGCTGTTGACGGCGTCCCGTCCTTTGGAACCAAGCTTTCCAAGAAAATCCATAACAATCAATCCTTTCTTACTGCGCCTGAGGCTCTGGGGGAGTGATCGGAGGCTGTTGGGTGGCTGCCTGGCTTAATGCAGCCAGGACACTGTTGATTGCATTTTTTACCTCCTCGGAGGCATCTGCACTGGGCAGAGGAATGGTGGTTGCACCATTCTGGAAGTAGAGCAGAACCTCGCTTTGTAACGTAGTCAGATAATCCGGTGTGGAGAAGAACTCTGTGTTGTGGTGACAGGTGGTGATTTGCTGAATCGGATTACCGTTCTCGTCTACCAGAACTTCATCGGTGGTGGCAGCAGTGGTGCCAAGGGCAGATGCCGTACCGCTTTGCAGTGCAGGGTCTTCTACCGGTGTCAGCTCCAGTACGCCCGGTGTTTTGAAAGGACAGAGGTCGCTGGCAGGAAGATTATCAATCGGGCAGACCATACCGGAGTAGTGAACATCACAGCTTTCGGTGGGAACGGTGCCCTCTGCAAAATATTCGGTCTTTAAAGTGCCATCACAAAGTCCTGCAATGGGTAACTTACCGGACTGGGAGCAGACGGTAGCGGTTACAATACCGTCGGGAACCGGGAAGGACTGATTTTCCAGATTCTCATGGATTCGTGACATGACTGCACGCCACAGAGTCTTCGCCAGGTTTTTCTCACCGGAGCCGGACAGTTTTGTGTTGTTATCGTAGCCTGTCCAGGTGGTACAGGTATAATAAGGAGTATAGCCGGAGAACCAGACATCATTGTAATCGGAAGTGGTTCCGGTTTTTCCTGCGATAGCCATACCACCAAAGTTTACAGAAGTACCGGTACCGGAAGTAACCACATCCTGCATGGCACTGGTGAGCAGGAAGGATGTGGTTTCCTTTAATACCTGACGGGTTTCCGGAGCGGTGTTGTCCAGGATGACATTGCCATCGTGGTCAAGCACTTTGGTGTACAGCTTCGGCTTGATATAGGTTCCGCCGTTGGCAATGGTTGCATAAGCGGCATTCAGTTCAATATTTTTTACACCCTTGGTGATACCGCCCAGAGCCAGTGACTGCTGGATATCAGAGTAGACCTGACCGCCGATGACTTCGCTCTCTACCAGGGTGGTAAAACCGAAGTTTATCAGATAATCGTAGCCAAGCTGAGGGGTAATCTGTGTCAAAGTCTTTACGGTAACGATATTTAAGGAATCTTTGATACCGGTACGCAGAGAGCAGAGACCACGGTATTTCTCACCATACCAGTTCTTTACCGGACGACCTTCCGCATAGTTGAAAGGTGCGTCATTCATGACAGTGGCCAATGTCAGTCCTGCACTGTCCAGTGCGGGAGCATAGGTGGACACAATCTTAAAAGTAGAACCGGGCTGACGGGTGGTATCTGTGGCGCGGTTTAAGGTACGGCTGCCCTCCTTGGCACCGCGGCCGCCTACCATGGCTGCCACATAGCCGGTGCTCTGATCTTCAATAGTCATGGAGATCTGGGGCTGAGGAGTCAGGGTAATATTTTCACCATAAACTTCATCGCCGTCATTTAACAAAGTAGCTTTGTAGCGCTCAATGTCAGAATAAGCGGTTTCCTGGTCAGAATAAATTAGGTTAAAACGTGCATTTTCCTGGCGGATAAAGGATTTAAACATTTCCGTGCTGTAGTTCTGATAGTCACCGTCTGCGGTTTTGACAGTCAGCTCGTAGGAAAGCTGCCATTTTACATTTTCCGGGTAGTTGTCGGGATTGGAGCAGACTTCATCCGCAATCGCCTGGATATCCGGGTCCTGGGTGGAGTAAATCTGTAAACCGCCGCTGTAGAGCAGGGTGTATGCCTGGGTTTCATTGTAGCCAGCTGCCAGCAGGTCATCCATCAGCACATCGGTAAGAGCATCCACAAAGTAGGAGTTGATGGAATCGTCCGCGGTTTCGGCATTGACCACCTGAATCCGGGAATAGACATCGTCTGCCATTGCCTCATCGTACTCTGCCTGAGTGATGTATTCCTGTTCCAGCATATTGTTTAATACTTTGGCACGGCGTTCCTGGTTATTTTCCGGATGGGAAATCGGGTTATACCGGGAGGGATTCTGGGTGATGCCGGCAATAACGGCACACTCTGACAGTGTCAATTGACTCACATCCTTATTGAAATAGCGGAGGGAGGCAGCCTGTACACCCAGGGTATTTTGCCCCAGGTTGATGGTATTCATGTAGTTGCAGAGAACATCGTCCTTGGACATGACTTTGGTAAGCTGAATTGCCAGGTACTGCTCCTGAATTTTTCGTTTGATACTCTGCATGGTAGTTTCACTTGTCCAGCCGGTAAAGACGCTGTTTTTAATAAGCTGCTGGGTAATGGTGGATGCACCCTGTCCCAGTTTGCCTTTCATAACGGCATCGGCACCGGCACGGATGATACCCTTGATATCAATACCGTTGTGGTCATAAAAACGCTCGTCCTCGATGGCAACAAAGGCATGGGCCAGGTTTTCCGGGATTTTATCCATACTCACCGGGATTCGGTTGGAATCTGTTGCCACAAGTTTCGCCGTCTGGTTTCCCTGATTGTCATAGACAAAGGTGGAAAAACCGGAAGGTGACACATCAATGTTGCTTATATCAGGAGCAGTGGCGAGGATTCCTTTAAAAACGCCGATTCCTGCGCTGATACCGATAATGCCGGCACCAATGACAAGAATCAGAATGACTTCCAGGAAAGTCACACCCAGCTTTTTGCCCCATTTCACAGATTTGGAATTCAGTGCCTTTTGTTTTTTCTGGACACCTTTTTTGCTATAATTCATCGAATATAAACCTAAGCCTTTCTGTAAGCTTTGAATTTTAACTAATACATTATATCAAAACATACTTCCTAAATAAAGGTTTTTTCTTCCATATTAAGAATTGTTCACTTTTTTGTTCGCATTTAAACCGGTATATGGTAACATAATGGTACAGGAGATCCTGTACCATGAACGAGCAAACGAGGGATAGTCCCATGTATAAAATTTTAATCGAAGGCGGCAGCGGAGAAATTGAAGAGAAAAAATCCCGCTTTATTGCCACCATGCGTCCGGTGGAGACGCAGGAGGAAGCCGTGGCATTTATTGAGGAAATGAAAAAGAAATATTGGGATGCAAGACACAACTGTTCTGCATTTGTGCTGGGGGATGAGGCTCAACTGACCAGATGCAATGACGATGGAGAGCCCTCCGGCACAGCAGGCCGGCCTATGCTGGAGGTACTGTTGGGAAGCGGCGTGCGCAATGTGGCAGTGGTGGTTACCAGATACTTCGGCGGAACCTTACTGGGAACAGGCGGCCTGGTGCGTGCCTACACCCAGGCTGTACAGGCAGGCTTGAATCAATGCCGGATTGGAATCATGAGGCAGGGGGTAACCCTTCGCATCGACACCGATTATAATAATGTAGGAAAAGTTCTCTACATTTTAAATGACCGGGGGATTGAGCAACAGGACAGTGCCTATACGGATAAAGTGTCTATCACCGTGCGTCTGCCCATGGAAGAGCGGGAATCTCTGGAAAAAGCAATTACGGAAAGTACCTGCGGAAAAGCGTCTTATGAGTCTTTGGGAAATTCATTTTATGTTGACAAAAACTCTGAAATTTTAGTATAGTTTCTATTGGAAGTTTCCATAAATTTTCTTTTGGAAAGGTGGTGGTTTTATTATGAAGAAAAGTACGCATAGTACAGATAACCCTGTTCCTGGGCAAAGTAGTAAGACCACGAAACTGAATACCGGAGGAAAATTGCTATGGAAGAAATTATTGAACTGTTAGAGAATAAGCAATATACTCGCCTGCGTCAGCGCCTGGAGGAGATGAACGATGCGGATATCGCAGCAGTTCTCGAGGAACTTGACAACGAGGAGATGCTTAAAGTTTTTCGTATTTTGCCCAAGGATGCGGCAGCAGATGTGTTTGCCTATCTGGAGGTAGATGAACAGCAGTACCTGATCACCATGCTTTCTGAGAAAGAAGCAGGAGTGATTATTGATAACCTGATGTCCGATGATGCGGCGGATCTGTTGGATGAAATGCCTGCGAACATCGTCAAGAGACTGTTGGCGAATGTAAGCCCCGAGACCAGACGTGATGTTAATGATCTATTGAGATATCCGGAGGATTCGGCCGGAAGCATCATGACTGTGGAGTATGTGGATCTGAAAGAAAATCTGACGGTGGCAGAAGCCATTGAGAGGATCAGAAAGATTGCACTGGATCGCGAGACGGTCAATATCTGTTATGTGCTGGACAGTGGACGCAGACTGGTAGGAACGGTAGCGTTGCGCTATCTGCTTCTGAGTGATCCCGGTGAGGTGATTGGAGATATCATGCATGAAAATGTTATCTCAATCAATACACATACGGACCAGGAGGAAGCTGCTGCACAATTCCAGAAATATGGATTTACAGCCATGCCGGTTGTGGATAATGAAAACCGCATGGTAGGTATCATCACGGTGGATGATATCGTGGATATCATGCAGGAAGAGGCCACAGAGGATATTGAGAAGATGGCAGCGGTGATGCCGTCTGACCGTCCCTATCTGAAAACCTCTGTTGTAGATGGATGGAAAAAAAGAATCCCCTGGCTTTTACTGTTAATGATTTCCTCAACCTTTACCAGTAAAATTATCTCATCCTTTGAAGATGCGTTGAGTATTTGTGTAGTATTGACTGCCTATATTCCCATGTTGATGGATACCGGTGGTAACGCCGGAGGTCAGGCAAGTGCCATTATTATCCGTGGACTGTCCCTGAATGAAGTGGAATTTAAAGACTGGTTTAAGGTAGCAGGAAAGGAAGTGCGTATCGCCGTGATGTGCGGTATCACTCTTGCAGTGGCAAACTTCGTAAAGTTGCTTGTATTTGATCATGTGGCGGTTACCGTGGCAGTCGTTATCTGCCTCACCTTGGTCTGTGCTGTAATGATTGCCCAGATTGTGGGATGCAGTCTGCCTATGATTGCCAAGAAACTGGGCTTTGACCCCGCAGTTATGGCTAGCCCGTTTATCACCACCATCGTTGATGCCCTGTCCCTTTTGGTTTACTTTAGTATCGCGACACATTTACTGAACTTGTGATAAAAAATAAAAAGAACTCCCTCGGCTCGTCAGATGATGAGTTTGGGGAGTTTTTTGATTGTGCAAAGAAAGGCACCACAGGTCAGATTAGCGTCATGGACTGGACAGAACAGTTATAGACCGTAAACGATGGAAACCCTATAATAAAACCATCGAATACAGCAGAAATCCAAAGGAGAATCAGAATGAAAAAGAAAGCAGTTTCAGTCATTCTGGCAGCAACCATGGCAGTATCCATGTTAGCAGGCTGCGGAAGTGACAAACAGGAAACACAGCAGGAATCTACAAGTGCAGCAACTACAGAAAGCACGGACAGCACAGAGAATGGTACACAGGAGAATGAAGTAAACGGAATTGACGTTTCCGAGCCTTACGAGGCAACCATGGTACTCATTGGAAACCAACAGGCAGACCAGGATATGGTTATGGAAAAGGTCAATGAAATCTTAGAGAAAGACATTAACACCAAGTTGAATATTGTCATGCTTTCCATGGGTGATTTCACAACCCAGCTCCCTCTGATGTTACAGGGCGGAGACAAAGTAGACTTAGTTCCAGTTATTAACAGTTTTGCAAGTTCGTTCATCAGCAACAAAATGATTATTGATTTAAGTGACTATGTAGAGCAGTACGGTGTGAACATGAAAGCAGCCTATGCAGAAATGGGCGAGGATTTATTGTATACAGGCTGCGTTAATGATTTTATGTTTGGCGTTCCTGTTGTACATGAAAGTTCAGGACTTTCCACTATCTGCATGAGAGCAGACTGGCTGGAGGAGGCTGGTTTCTCCAGAGACGATATTTCTGATATTGATGATATGGAAAAGGTGTATGAGGCAGTGCAGCAGAATCATCCTGAGGCAGTGATGGCGTGGATGACCAAGGGAACCCAGGCAGATGCCAAGGTGGAAACCTGTGATCCTCTTACCGATTACAACGGTGTTTTATTAAACTATGGTGAAAAAACTGAGGTTGTAAACTGGTTTGCCAGCGATGATTATAAAGAAATCGTAACGAGAAACTACAACTGGGCACAGAAGGGCTGGATTTCCAAAGATGCAGCTACCACAACGGATCCCGCTTCCACAGCGGTTCAAGCAGGAAGAGCCTTCTCCTTCTTTACTCCCGGCGGAATGGACGCAGAGGCTTCTAACAGTGCATCTTGTGGAACCGAAATGATTTGCGTTCCCATCACCAAAGGACAGCTTACCACAACCGGCTATTGCTGGAACAGTTGGGGAATTGCCCAGGCAAGTGAGAATCCTGAAAGAGCGTTCTTACTGTTAGACTACTTATACAACAGCAAAGAAGTAACGGATTTAATTAACTTCGGTATTGAGGGAACTCACTATGTAGTAGGGGATGATGGCTTATATCACTTTCCAGAAGGTGTGGATGTGACTACTGCGACCTACAGTTTCAATCAGGGATGGGAACTTCCTAACCAGTTTGCCGGTGGTATCTGGGAGGGCAATGACCCGGATTTATGGGAAAAACAGACCGAGTCCATGAAAAGTGTTCCCAAGTCAAGCGCGCTGGGATTTGCCTACGACAGCAGCGAGTTAAGCACCGAGATTGCAGCAATCTCCAACGTAAAGAGCCAGTATATGGATGCTTTAAATACCGGAGCTGCGAACCCCGAGACAGAATTACCTAAATTTTTAGAGGAATTGGATAATGCAGGCATGCAGACCGTCATTGATGCAAAACAGCAGCAGTTAGATGCATGGCTGAGTACCAAATAAGATGACACAATATAAGAACTAACGTGGACAGGAAACTGCCGTACTAAGAATTTACAGCAAAGTTTTTGCTCCTTAGTACGGCAGATTTTTTTACAGGAGAAAGAAAATGAAAAAAGGAAAGAAAAAGCAGTTTCGGGTGCGTTACTGGATGCCCGTTTATCTGATGATGTTACCCGGACTGGCTTATTTATTTATCAATAACTACATTCCCATGGCAGGACTGATTTCTGCCTTTAAGCAGGTAAACTTTGCGGATGGAATCTGGGGCAGTCCCTGGGCAGACCCCTGGTATAAAAACTTTATTTATCTGTTTAAATCCAAGGACGCATGGATTATCACAAGAAACACCATTTTATACAATTTCGCCTTTATTTTGGTGAACAATGTAGTTGGAATTCTGGTAGCGATTTTCATTTCGGATGTGGCAAGCAAGAAGATGAAAAAGCTGTACCAAAGCGCCATTCTGTTTCCCTTTCTGATGTCCATTGTCATCGTTTCCTACATTGTGTTTGCACTTTTGAGTAATGAAAATGGTATGCTGAATAACAGTATTCTGCCCTTTTTTGGACTGGAGCCTGTAAACTGGTACAGCACGCCGGGAGCGTGGCCGGTGATTTTAGTGCTGGTCAATCTGTGGAAGGGACTCGGCTACGGCTGTCTGATTTATATTGCGGCAATCGCCGGAATTGACAATTCCATTTTTGAGGCGGCAAAGATAGACGGAGCGAACCGTTTTCAGCTTATCCGCAAAATCACACTGCCCAGTCTGGTGCCTTCCATTATCACACTGGTGATGTTAAGTGTCAGCAAAATCTTTTTCTCCGATTTTGGACTGTTTTATCAGGTGCCCCAGAACTCAGGCGCTATTTATTCCACCACAAACACCATTGATACCTATGTGTACCGGGCACTGTTACAGCAGAATAACCCCAGCATGTCCGCGGCGGCAGGATTCTACCAGTCCGTTGTCGGCTTTATTCTGGTGCTGACCGTCAACGCGCTGGTTCGCCGGTTCAGTGAAGAAAACGCATTATTTTAGGAAGGAGACAAACCATGTTAAAAACGAGAGAAAACAGACGCTACCAGGTGCTGTGCCATGTGGTATTGATTCTTTTAACGCTATTTATGATATTTCCCTTTTTACTTCTGTTTATGTCATCCATCACAGAGGAAAACACGCTGGTCATGAACGGTTACTCGCTGTTCCCGGAAAAATTCAGCCTGGAGGCGTACCGCTACATTTTCCAGAATGGGGATAAAGTGTTTCATTCCTATGGCATCACGATTCTGGTCACGCTGGTGGGAACGGCGTGCAACCTCCTTCTCACTTCCATGCTGGCATACGGACTGTCCTTAAAAAAACTGCCTTTCCGCAGAGTCCTCATGTTTTATGTGTTTTTTACCATGCTGTTTAACGGCGGTCTGGTGCCCACCTACATGATGTATACAGGAACCTTCCATATTAAAAACACCATTTTTGCCCTGTTGGTTCCCAATCTTCTCATGAGTGCTGTCAATGTACTGCTTGTCCGTACCTTTTTTGAAACCAGTATTCCCACGGCACTGTATGAGGCGGCAGAAATCGATGGAGCCGGACATGTGACCGTATTTACGAAGGTAGCCCTTCCTCTGGGAAAACCCATTCTGGTTGCCACCGGACTGTTTGCAGCCTTGGGCTATTGGAATGACTGGACAAATGGCTTGTATTATGTAAATCAAGAAAAATACTGGGGAATCCAGAATCTGTTAAACAAAATGATTAGCGATGTGCAGGCACTTTCCAGTGGTCTGATGTCCAAGGATATGGCAAGCATGATTGCAACCATGCCGTCCGTGTCCGTGCGTATGGCAATCGCTTTTGTGGCAATGCTCCCCATTTTGTTAGTTTATCCTTTCTTGCAGAAATATTTTGCAGAAGGAATTGCAGTGGGTGCAGTAAAAGGTTAGGGGAGTAGAAAACGATGATAAAGGAAAACAGAAAACAGTTATGCCGGGAACTGGCAGAGGAATCCTTCGTCCTGTTAAAAAATGAGGAAAACTGTCTGCCACTATCTAGCGGGACGTTTGCCTTTTTCGGGCGGAGTGCCTATAAACCCAGCCTGGGAGGACGAGGCTCCGGCATGACGGTGTTACAGGAGCCGGTGGATTCCATTGTGGAGGCGTGTGAGAAACAGGGAATCTTTCCGGTAAAGGCACTTGACCAGTTTTACCGGGAGGAGACGGCGAAGGAAAAAGAAGTCAGTCTGCTGGAGGAAATCAAGGCGGCGGGAGCCAATCTGGTTGCCAGTGGTGCCATCTATGAGATTTTTGGCAGATATCATTCCCAGCCGAAAGAAATCCCAGTGCCCGACCCGTTATTACAACAGGCGGCGAGGGAGACGGGCACTGCCGTCTACACCCTGGGACGGGAAACCGGGGGAGAGGAATGTGACCGGCATCTGGTGGATGATTATGCGTTGTCCCAGGAGGAAAAAGCCCTTCTGGACAGGCTGACGGAAACCTTTGACCGGGTGGTAGTGCTGTTAAATATCAACGGGGTGTGCGACCTGTCCTATTTTGCAGGCAGGGAAAAAGTGAAAGCCATCCTGTTTCTGGGAGCACCGGGAGAGCGGGGAACCGAGGCACTGGCAAGGCTCCTTTCCGGGAAAGTGTCACCCTCCGGCAAGCTGGCATTTACCATTGCCCATGCCTATGAGGACTATCCTTCGGCAAAGCATTTCAGTTTTGACAAGGAGCATCCCGATACTATTCTGACCTATGAGGATTACGGTCTGGATGCAGAGGCAAATGGCAGTCATGGCTTTGTGAAAAGTCCGGTGACAGTGTACCAGGAGGGGATTTATCCCGGCTACCGCTATTTTGATTCCTTTAAAAAACCGGTGTTATATCCCTTCGGTTTCGGACTTTCCTATGCCACTTTTTCCATCACAACGGAAAAGGCAGAGGAGACAGAAAACGGAGTAAAAGTGAACGTACTGGTTCAAAACCGGTCAGAAACCTTTTCGGGAAAAGAAGTGGTGGAGGTTTATCTTTCCATTACAAGAGGAGAACTTCCCCAACCCTTCCAGAAACTGGTGGGTTTTGCTAAGACGAAGGAATTACAGCCGGGAGAAATCAGTCAGGTGTCGCTGTGGATTCCCTGGGAGGATTGCCTTTCCTATAAAGAAGGACAGGAAGCCTGGGTGCTGGAGGCGGGAACCTATCAGTTCCGTGTGGGAAACAGTTCCCGGAATACCCAGGTGGCAGCAGAACTTGTAAAAAAAGAAACAGTGGTTTATGAGCAAGTCACAACCGCGCTGGCACTGCGGGAGGAAAACCAGGGGAAAATTCCCTTTCTTTCCAGGAAAGAGGAAACGAATCCGAAATCTGCGATTTCTTTCAAAAGCAGGGAAGAAAAAGAACGGGAGCAGGAGTCCTGCAATCCCGTCATCGAAAAGTTATCGGAGAATCAACTGGCAGCCCTTCTGGTGGGATATGGACCGGGACTTCCCTTTGGCGGTTTTGGTGTCCAGGCACCCGCCACGCTGCAGGATGAGAAGGGAAACGATATTACCCAGATGACCCACCCCTCAGGCAAACCGGGATATGTCTCTCCTGCTTTGCCTGAGGCTGGAATTCCCTCCATCTGCTATAAGGATGGACCTGCTGGTGTGGGAGAAACGGCATGGCCGACCCAGATGCTGACCGGGTGCAGCTTTTCCAAAGAACTACTTTTTACCTTTGGAAAAGCCTGTGGCGAGGAGGCAAGCGAAAAGGGTGTGGATTGTTGGCTTGCACCGGCGCTGAACTTACAGAGAAACCCTCTTGGGGGACGAAACTTTGAATATTTTTCCGAAGACCCGTATCTTACTGGAATACTGGGAACTCAGGTCTGTCTGGGAGCAGCAGAAAATGAGGGGGTAACGGCATGCCCCAAACATTTTGCCTTGAATGAACAGGAGACTTACCGTCGGGGATGTGCCAGAAAACAATACAATGCGGTGGACTCCATTGTGGAGGAACGGACCGCCAGGGAAATCTATTTAAAGCCCTTTGAGATGGTGGTAAAACGGGGCAAGGTAAAAGTCCTTATGACTTCCTTTAACAAAATCAACGGAACCTTTGCGGCAGCAAATGCAGAATTATGTACGGAAATTCTGCGGAAGGAATGGGGCTTTACCGGGATTGTGATTACCGACTGGGGTGACATGGACATCGTGGCGGATGGTGCCGATATGGTGGCGGCAGGCAATGATATTGTGATGCCCGGAGGTCCTCCGGTGAGCCGTCAGATTTTAAAGGGACTGGAAGAAAAGCGGGTAAACCGGAAACAGATGGAGAAGGCAGGAAGTCGTTTCCTTGCCTATGTGAAAACCACAGGCTCTTATCAGGCGTGGATGAAAAAACAGGAGAAACGTGTATGAAAGCAATCAAAGAAATCATAAAAGAAATGACATTGGAGGAGAAGGCATCCCTGTGTTCCGGCGGGGACTTCTGGCATCTGAAGGGCATTGAGCGGCTGGGAATTCCTAGAATCATGGTGTGCGATGGTCCTCACGGACTGCGGAAACAGGACGAGGCGGCTGACCATCTGGGAATCAACGACTCTGTCCAGGCCGTGTGTTTTCCCTCCGCGGCAGGAATGGCAGCCTCCTTTGACAGAGCCTTATATCAGAAGGTGGGGGAGACACTGGGCGAGGAATGTCAGGCAGAGCATGTGGCAGTGCTGCTTGGACCCGCGGTGAATATCAAGCGCAGTCCCCTCTGCGGACGAAATTTTGAGTACATGTCCGAAGACCCCTATCTGGCAGGAGAACTGGCGGCTGCCTATATTAAGGGGGTGCAATCTAAGCATGTCGGAACCAGCATCAAGCATTATGCGGGCAACAACCAGGAGAAGAAGCGTTCCAGCGTCTCGGCACAGATTAGTGAGCGTGCTCTGCGGGAAATTTACCTCCCTGCTTTTGAGACGGCGGTAAAAAGAGCCCAGCCCTGGACAGTGATGTGTTCCTACAACCGGGTCAATGGGGAATATGTGTCCCAGAGCAAAAAACTTCTCACAGACATTCTACGTATCCAGTGGGGTTTTCAGGGGTTTGTCATGACTGACTGGGGTGCCTGCGATGACCGAGTGGCAGGACTTCTGGCAGGACAGGATTTGGAAATGCCCTCCTCCGGTGGCGTCAATGATGCCAAAATTGTGGAGGCAGTGAAAAAGGGCGAGGTAGCGGAGGAAATCTTGGACAACACCGTGACCCGCATCCTGGAAAAGATTAGGGAATACACCGAACATGTGGATGAAACGGCGGTGTTTGACCGGGCTGCGCACCACGAACTGGCAGAGCAGGCAGCCTGTGAAACCATGGTGTTATTGAAGAATGAAAATCAGGTACTTCCCCTTTCCCGTGACAAAAAGATTGCCTTTCTGGGAGAATTTGCAAAGAAACCCCGTTATCAGGGTGGCGGCTCCAGTCATATCAAGGCCTACAAGGTGGAAAATGCCTGTGAGGAGGCACAGAAGTATGCCAAGATTTGTTATGCGGAGGGCTTTTCCTGCAATCAGGTGGAAAGCCAAGAAGAAAAACTGGTAGAGGCAGTGAAGGTGGCTGCAGAATGTGATGCGGCAGTGATTTTCGCCGGATTATCCGAGGTAATAGAATCTGAGGCGTATGACAGAGAGGATATGAAACTACCGGAATGTCAGAATCGGCTGATTGAAGAAGTTCGGAAGGTGCAGCCCAATACCATTGTGGTTTTGCAGAATGGTTCACCGGTGGAAATGCCCTGGGCAGAAAAAATTCCGGGGATTCTGGAGGCTTATCTGGGCGGTGAAGCAGCAGGAAGGGCGCAGGCAGAACTTTTGTTTGGAGTCAAAAATCCCTGCGGAAAACTGGCAGAAACTTTTCCCCTGCGGGTGCAGGATAACCCGTCCTGGCTGGATTTCGGCGGAGAAAAGGACGATGTGGTATATGGAGAGGGAATTTTTGTAGGCTATCGTTATTACGATAAAAAGGAAATGGAAGTCCGGTTTCCCTTTGGTCATGGCTTGAGTTACACCACCTTTGCCTATGGAAATTTAACACTGTCCCAAAAGGAAATGAAAGGGATGGATAAGTTAGAAGTCTCCTTTACCGTGAAAAACACCGGGACTGTGGCAGGCAAGGAAATTGCTCAGATTTATGTAGCAAAAAAGAACAGTCATATCAGCAGGGCACCCCAGGAACTGAAAGCCTTTGTGAAAGTGAAATTACAGCCTGGGGAGGAAAAAGTCTGCAAAGCAGAACTGGATTTTAGAAGTTTTGCCTACTATTCGGAGGGACAGGAGAAATGGAAGGTAGAGCCGGGAGAGTATGAAATCTGCCTGGGTGCCTCCAGCAGAGATATCCGGCTGAAAGCAAGTGTCAAGCGAACTGATGAACCCTGGCAGGGAAAACACTGTACCAGAAACACTACTCTGGGGGAACTGCGGCAGGACGAGACCATCTGGAAGGTTTACCGGGAGGCATTGCAGGAGGAGACGGGCGTTCTTCCCTTCGGTGGAAAGAATCCAGAGGAGATTCTGGGCAAGGATGCGGTGAAAATGGCACAGGCAATTTTACAGGATACGCCATTGCGTGGGCTGCGCAGCTTTTTCCAGGGAAAACTTACGGATGAAATTCAGGGGAAAATAGTTGACAGGATAAATGCCGCCATTGATAATGTGGGTATCGAAAATTAGAGTGAACTGAGGAAACATCTTGTATAGAAATCATCGAAAATCCCACACCTTTGTGGAAAAACAAAAGGCACTGCTTATTGCCCTGCTGTTCGTGACCGTGCTGGATTTGTTTGTCAGCGTGTATTCCACCAGGGAAATCCGCAACGAAACCACCAAACAGGTGGAACAACTGGTGAAACTCCATACGGAACAGGTCTATGATGTCTGTTCCCGTGTCAGTATCAATATGCAGCGCCTTTTGATGGAAAATATGGATATTGCCAGACTTGCCATGAACGGCGATGAGCGTGAGTGCGTCTATGCGAAAGCAAGGCTGCTGGACAAAATCGGGTATTCCTTTAGCGCGGAGACGGAAAAGCATTTCTTCTTCTATTTCGGAAAAACCGGGGAAGTGCTGGCAGATTCCTGGATACTTTTGCAGGATGCCAAGGAAAGTGGCATGGTGGATACCATACTGAACCGAATCCGGACGGACGAGAATATGGTCAATGACTTGTACCGTTGGGAATACTTTGAGCAGGATGGGCAGTATTATATGCTACGGGCTTACGCTTACGAAAACGTATGGTTTGTCTGCTATTTTCCTGCGGAAAGCATGATTCGCTCTTTGCAGGAAACCTATCAGGACGGGGAAAACCAGGTACTTCTCATGAGCAGTGATGGCACTATCCTGTGGGGAAAAGAACAGTTGGAGGAGGGAGAAATCCCCCAACAGATTCTGGAGGAAGGCGGCACCTTTTACAAGGATATCTTTCACCGGATTGAGGTCATCCGGGAGGAGTCCAAGAGCCTCAGCCTGTCAGTTGCGGTAGTGATGAGGGGATTCAGCGGGTTCAGCCGGATTCTGCTGTTGCAGTTCAGCGTGTTATTTCTGGTACTGCTGACGCTAGGAGCCTTTGTGCTGATGACGGTTTATACCAAATACCGGATTATCGCCCCGGTGCAGAAGTTCGTCAAAGGACTGCAGGACTATCAGGAGGGGGCGGAAAAGAAAGAGGAACTTTCCGTCAACGACATCCATGAACTGGAACAGATTAACGAGCAGTTCCGTAATTTTGTCCACCAGATTGGGGCGTTGAAAATCAGCATTTACGAGGAAAAGCTGCAGCGCCAGAAACTGGAGATGGACAACATGAAACTGCAAATCCGTCCCCACTTTTTCTTAAACAGCCTCAGTGCCATCTATCGTCTGCTGGAGACGGAGCACATTGAGGATGCCAAGAAAATGTGCATGGCAACCATCCGGTATCTGCGGTATCTTTTCCGGGCGGGCATGGACAGTGTGCAGCTACAGGATGCCATTGCCCACATGGATGATTATTTTGAAATTATGAAACTGCGTTATCCCGGCGAGGTGGAACTGGACGAGTATGTGGAGGAGGCGACGAAGAACCTTTTTGTACCGCCATTACTTATTCAGACACTGACGGAGAATGCCTTTAAATATGGAAAGCGTCCTGATGTGGTTCTGGAAATTTCCGTGACGGTCACCATGGAGATGAAACAGGGAGAAAAATATCTCTGCATCAATGTCAGCGACAACGGAAACGGATTCCCGGAGGAGTACCTGAAACTCTGGGAGGAGGGAAAGGAGCTGGACACCAGGGAGGGCGGGCATCTGGGAATCGCCAATGTGCGTGCCCGTCTGGAATACGGCTACCATGGAAGGGCGCAGTGCTCTTTTTATAACAGTCCCTTAGGAGGGGCAGTTGTGGAAATTTATATTCCGGTGGAGGAGGAAACCCATGAATCTGCTATTGGTGGATGACGACCATCTGGTGCTGCAGAAACTCAAGCACATCTTGGAAGAACGGGAGACAGAATTTGATAAGGTCTTTATGGCGAACTGTGTGGAGGAGGCAAAGAAGGTACTGTTGCAGGTGCCCGTTGCGGTGATGCTCTGCGACATTGAAATGCCGGGCGGTTCCGGGCTGGAGCTGCTGGAATGGGTGCGGGAGCGGGACAGCGACCTGCAATGTATTTTTCTCACAAACTATGCGGATTTTTCCTATGCGAAGGAGGCAATCCGGCTGGAAAGCCTGGAGTATCTGTTAAAGCCGGTGGAGGCGGACAAGCTTTGCAGTGCCCTGGCGCAGGCAGCAGGACGGGTACAGAAGAACCGTCAGGATGTGATGGCGCGGCGGTACTGGCTGGATACGGGAAAAGAGGCGAAGGATACCTTCTGGGAAGGCTGTCTTTCCTCCGATTTTCACCGCAATGAGGACGCCTACGCCCATCTGGGCTATGAGGAACAGGACCGCTTTCTCCTGGGGGCACTGAAAATGGATTCCATCGCGGCGGCAGAGCAGCTGTGGGGGGATGACATGCTGGAATATGTGCTGAAAAACGTGTTGTTTGAAACTCTGCGCACGCCAAAGCTGGAGGCGGAAAGTGTGTTTTATGCCCAGAACGGCGTGTGGATTGCGGTCTGCCATTTTGAAAGAGAGTCTGTGCCGGACATGAGTGAGGTGGAGGAGTGTCTCAAAGGGGTGGTAGAAAACTGCGAGAGACGCCTTCATGTGGAGATGACGGGAGCCATGGGAAATGTGGCTGCGTCAGCAGAACTGAAACAGGAGATGCAGAAACTCCAGGGCATGTTGGAAAATGTACTGGGGAAAAAGCATGAGGTACTTCATTGGGAGGACTACAAACCGGAAACTTATCCCTACCAGACACCCAACATTTCCATCTGGGAAAGTCTGTTAAAGGAAAAGGAAGAAGAACGGCTGAAAGGGGAAATCCGCCAGTATGTGGAACAGCGGACCAGACAGGGGTGGATGAAACAGCAGATGCAGGATTTCCGCCAGGATTTCACCCAGATGATTTATTTTTATCTGCGGAGCGTGGACATCCAGGCGCATCGCCTGTTGTCGGATGGAGAATCAGAGCAGCTTTACCAGCGGGCATGTGCCTCAGTGGAGGATATGTGCCGGTACTGCGAATTTGTCATCCACAAGGTGATTTCCTACAAACAGTTCACAGAGGAAACGGGCTCCGTGATGGAAACCATCTTAGAGTATGTGGACGCCCACTATTGCGAGGAGATTACCAGAGAGGATTTGGTCAATCTGGTGTACATCAGTCCCGACTACTGTTCCCGGCTGTTCAAAAAAGAAACTGGAAAAACCCTGTCCCAGTATCTGGTGGACAAGCGGATTGAAAAGGCAAAGGCACTGTTATGCAGTGAGATTTCTGTGAAAAATGTGTCCCTGCAGGTGGGATACAGCAATTTTTCCTATTTTTCCAAATTGTTTAAAGAAGAAACGGGCATGACCCCCATGGAATACCGGGAGAGGGGAAAAAAATAGAGGTAAGGCAGCAAATCCGAAGGGATTTGCTGCCTCAGGATATAGACAAACTTTGTGGGCACAGTTAATCCGGCTCTGAAATCCGGCTGACACCTACAAAAACTTCCGAGATTTTATACCAGGTGGGATAGTCCACTACGCCGGTCTGGGGAAGACCGAAAATTCGTTGGAAAATCCGGACGGCATTAGCGGTATTGCTGCCATAGATCCCGTCCACGGCCAGGGTAGGCAGAGCCGGATAATTTTGTGCAATCCGGTTTAGTTGTTGCTGCAGCTGGCGCACCTTTTCTCCGCTGGAACCGATGGTCAGGTCGTAACCCGGCCAGGAGGAGGGAATACCGGATACACTGGTGGCTGTATTGATGTACATGTCATTTCCGTAGTAGTATCGTACAATTTCTATAGGGGTATAACCCTGTTCACCCAGATACTTGGAGCCCCATTGGCTCAATCCCGTACAAGTGGCGGTGGTACCATTACAGTAAGAGGTAAAGATCGGCTGGCGCACACCGGGACGGGATAAAAAATTTGCAAAGATGGAATCAACCAACTGGGAAATATTGGAATAAATGTTGCGTCCGTACATCCATTTTTGATCATAAGCGGTGGAGGAGGTAATGGTGAAATCATACCCCTGATTGCGGTACCACTCTGTATAAACTCTGTTGAGTGTGAAGGACAAAATCACCAGAATATTGGCATAAATCGTGTTTTCCGACCAGGTGGCATAAATCTCCGAGGAAACCACATTTTTAATATAGTCTTTGTACTTCACATAATAATTAGGAGCGGAACGATCCTGGGGCACACCGTCGTGAACTACGATGTATTCGGGGATAACCACACGGGAAAGGACAATTTCACCGGTTTCATTTATGGGCTTGATCTCATCCTCCGGAATTTTAGGAGGATATTCGCCCCATAAGGTGTGATCCGGAATGACAATGTCTTCCTCAGGGGCGGTTTCCACCTCCACAGGAGTCATTTCCACGGGCTGGATAGCATCGGTTCCCGCAAGAATCTGAGTGCCGGATACAGAGACCGGCTCATATCCGGGGGCGGTGATTTCCAGATTGTATTCGGAGTAGGGCTGTACGGAGGATTCCGGTGCTTCACTGTAACCGGGATCTGGGGCATCCAGTGACAGCTGCGGGGATTGGCCGGAGGAGTCTGTCTGCACAACTTCCAAAGTGTTTTCCGGCGTGCCGGTGTTGGAGATACGGATGGTGGCATCCTTGATGGGAATCAGGCCAAGGGTGGATGTAACCTGAATCGATAAATTACCTGTAAACATAGAATATTCCCTGAAAAAATACTTGGTTTATCTTATGCAGAAGGATGAGAAACGGTCACTTTTGCAGGTTGCAGAACCGGCAAAAGTGATGCTATAATTATATGAAGTACGGATAAAATATTCAGAAAGAACAAAAGTTATATGCAGCAATACATAGAACGGATTCTGGAAGGAAAATTTGAATACGACAAGGGTAATTTGGAATTTGGCTGTTCAAAGATTGAACTGACACTGAAACGCGGAGAAATCTGTGAGGGGATGTTTACTGTGGATGGGGCAAAGAACCATCTCACACAGGGAAAAGTCTATTCAAGCTATTCCCGGATGAGGGTGTTAAATCCGGAGTTTATAGGGAATGGGGAAACAATCACCTATCAGTTTGATGCGACGGGGATGGAAGAAGGCGATGTTGTCAAAGGCGAGTTTGACATCGTTTCCAATCAGGGGGAGTATTATTTACCGTTTGTAGTCACCATTGAACATGAGATACTGCAGTCATCTCTGGGACCGGTGAAAAACCTGTTTCATTTTACAAATCTTGCAAAGACGAACTGGGCGGAAGCGGTCAGTCTTTTCTATTACAAAGAATTCCAGCAGATTCTGGAAGGAAATGACAGACAGTACCTGGGGCTTTATAAAGGACTGAGTGTCTATCCCGGTAATGAACAGAATGTGGAAGAATTTCTGATCGGAATCAAGAAAAAACAACGAATTGAATACTTGCTGGATGATAGTTCCATTCGCGTGGATGATCCGGAATCCATGACGCAGGAAACAATTATGATCACCAGAAACGGATGGGGCTATACCCATTTGAAGGTGGAAGCACAGGGAGCGTTCATTAAACTGGAGAAGCAGGAACTGACGGATGATGATTTCCTGGGAAATTACTGCCAGCTTGCATTTCTGGTGGATCCGGAGAAACTTCATGCCGGAAATAATTTTGGTAAGATCTGTCTTAGCAATCCCTATTTTGAAAAAGAAGTGGATGTGACAGTCAGCCATCATCAGAAGGATCGGGAGCGTCTCATCAGACGCCGGATGAAACGGCAGATCATTTTCCAGCTGATGATTTACTATCAACAGTTTCGTTTGAAAAAAATCGGTACAGCAGCCTGGCTGGGGGAAACCAAGAAACTGGTGGAAAAACTGGAAGAAGTGGCAGACAGAGACCTGACAACCAGGTTGTTTGAGGCCCAGCTTCTCATTACAGAGGAGCGGTACAACGAGGCGAAATGGTTATTGAATCGTATTGCGGACCAGATGGAAGGCAAAGAGGTTGCACCGGAAATCGCATGCTATTATCTGTATCTCACCACATTAAACAGCAGAGAAGAAAGCTATGTAGATGAGGTGGCGGCTCATGTGGAAAAAATTTTTGAGCGCAATCCGGATAATTGGCGTATTGCCTGGCTTCTTTTATATTTATCTGACCGCTACAGCAGAAGCAGTACGAAAAAATGGCTTTTTCTGGAGGAACAGTATAACCGGGGATGTGTCAGCCCGGTGCTCTATATCGAAGCAGTATTACTGTTACAGGTAAATCCGGCGCTTCTGACCAAAATGGACGGCTTTGAAACGAGGGTACTTGGTTATGCGGTAAAGGAAGGCGTACTCACGGAAGAGGTGATCCGGCAGACCCTTTCTATCGTATCCCAGGCCAAACAGTTCCACATGCTGGTATTTCGGATTCTGGAGGCTTGCTATAAAGAACTGGAAGATCCGGATGTGCTGCAGGTGATCTGTGGCTACCTGATCAAGGGAAACTGCACCGGCCCCGGATTTTTCAAATGGTATCGCCTGGGTGTGGAGCAGAATGTACGTGTCACCAGACTTTATGAATATTATATGCTGTCCATGGATCTGACAGTGGAAGAAGACATTCCGAAGATGGTGATGATGTACTTTCATTTTCAGAACGAGCTGGATTATGAGCGCAATGCCAGATTGTATGCCTGCATTTTGCGAAAGAGAGAGGAATATCCCGATATTTTTGCAAGTTATCAGGAACAGATTGAACGCTTTTTGATGGAACAGATCGACCGGGAACATATGAATCGTGACCTGGCCTATCTATACAAAAATTTAGTGACACCGCAGATGATTCATGAAGAGAATGCAGACAAGTTTGCCCGGATGCTTTTTATGAATCTGGTATCCACACAATATCGGGGTGCCCGTTATATCGTAGTGCTGCATGCCCACGTTACGGAGGAACAGCGCTATCCGCTGATGAACGGAATGGGTATGGTCCCGATTTTTACAGGGGAGTATGCAGTACTGTTTGAAGATGGAGAGCAAAACCGTCTTTGCGCAAGTATTAACTATAATACGGAGAAAATGATGATACCGGGAAAACTGGCACGGTTTATCGCTCCCTATGTGAAGGATGCAGTGGGCTACGATTTGTTCCTGTGTGAAAATAACCGCAGTTATATCGTTTTAAACGATGAAAATATGCAGTCTTTCCAACGAATTGCCAGAGATGAACGAATTGAGCAGGAGTATCGCTGTGAGGTCAGCATGAAACTGCTGCAGTACCTGTATGATACGGATCAGATTCGGGAACTGGATGAACTTCTGGAACTGCTCATCCCGGATCAGATGAAAGAAAGGGAACGCAGCCAGCTGCTTCGATTTCTTATTATGCGAGGAAGCTTTGACAAGGCTTACCAATGGTTGAAACAGTTTGGAAGTGAACAGTTTGACAGTAAGCTTCTGATGAAGCTTTGCAGCAGACTGATCAGCCGGGAAGATTTCCAACCGGAGGATTCCATGACCTATCTGGCATTTCAGGCTTTTGAAGCTGGAAAGGCCGATCAGGCAACGCTATCGTATCTGGATCACAATTATTGCGGGCTGACCAAAAAATTGCGGGACCTCTGGAAACGCAGCCGGGATATGGGACTGGATACCAGGGAACTGGAAGAAAAAATTCTGGAACAGCTGCTCTATACCGGGGCTTATATTGGCGAAAAAAATGAAATTTTTGGTTCCTATGTACAGAAGGAACCGGACGAAGATCTGGAAAAGGCATTTTTAGTGCAGAGTGCCTATGATTACTTTGTGAAAGATAAAGTAATGCCTGCCGAACTGTTTGAGCATATTGCAGGGGTGTGGGGGCAGCAGGGAGAAGCACCTAAAGTCTGCAAACTGGCTTTTACCAGATTTTATGCAACACAAATACCGGAAGATGAACAGTTGCAGAAAGTCTTGAAGCAGTTTGTGGAGGAGCTGCTGGACGAAGGAATCTTCCTATCCTATTTTAAGGAATACGCAGATCTGGTTCCCATGTCCAAGCATTTTTATGATCGGTCGATTGTGGAATATCAGGCACATCCGGATAGTACAGTGACCTTACATTATGTGGTGGAAAAAGAGGGCGAACAGGAAGCGGAATATGTGACAGAGGAACTGCATCCTGTGTTTGAGGGATTGTGTGCCCGGGAATTTATCCTGTTTTTCGGAGAAACCTTACAGTATTATATTATGGAAGAGCGGGACGGTGCGGAGCAGCTGACAGAGAGCGGAACAATTCGCAAAAGTGATATTGGCAAGGAAGTACTGGAAAGCCGTTTCAGCAGAATTAATGATCTGGTGATCAGCCAGACATTACAGGATTTTGATACCCTGGACAGTATGATGGAAGAATATTATCAGACGGATTACTACGCGGATCATTTGTTCCGGCTGCAGTAATTCTATGATAGAAAGGAATGGATGACCGCATGTTTCTGGAACGAAACACAATAGGTAAAAATTATACCGGACAGTATGTGATTGGCTTTGATTTGTCAGATCGATATTCCCAGGTCAGCTACTGGAAAATCGGCACGGATGGACCGGAAACATTGTCGGCGGTAAATGGGGGACAAAGTTACAACATTCCTACGGTTTTATGTAAACGTAACGAAGTAAATCAGTGGTTTTATGGAAAAGACGCAGTGAAAAACAGTGAAGAAGGAGAGGGGATTCTGCTTACGGATCTGTTGACCAAGGCACGTGATGGAAAAAATGTGATGCTGGAGGGAGAAGAGTTTGATCCCACCCGGCTGTTGGCATTGTTTATGAAACGGTGTCTGTCTATGCTGAACCTTTTGGTGCCTTCTGATCATATTGCTTCCTTCATGGTGACGACACAGAACCTGGATTATCGCACGGTGGAGGTTTTGAATGATGTGATACCGGATCTGCAGCTGCGGACAGAGCATGTTTTTTTTCAAAGCCACACGGAAAGCTTCTATTATTATATGATCTATCAACCTGAGGAACTGTGGAGTCAGGATGTTGTGTTATTTGATTATTCCCAGGAGTTTTTAAAGAGTTATCGGATGGAGAGAAACCGCCATACCACACCGGTGGTGGCATATATCGAAAAACAGGAGTATCCCCAGCTGAAGCAGATTGAGATGCCGGAAGAGGAAAGTCTGAAAGAGGAGATGAAGGAACTTCTGGATCATCAATTTTATCAGATTGTCTCTGAATGTATGGGAGCAAGAGCGGTGTCCTCTGCCTTTCTCATCGGAGAAGGCTTTGAGGGGGAGTGGATGAAGGAATCCCTGCGGCTTTTGTGTAGTAATCGCAGAGTTTTCCAAGGCAATAACCTGTACAGTAAAGGAGCCTGTTTCGGGGCGCTGGAAAAAATTTCCCAGAGCGAACTTGGCAAACAGCTGGTATTTTTGGGCAATGAAAAACTGAAAGCCAACGTGGGAATGAAGGTGTACCGTCAGGGCAAGGAGTCTTATCTGGCGCTTCTGGATGCGGGGGTAAACTGGTTTGAGGCATCCAGACAATGTGAATTTTATCTGGATACGGGAAACAAACTTTCCTTTTTAATTACGCCTCTGACCGGACGCAACGTAAGAGAAGAGGAAGTGGTACTGGATGGATTGCCTCTTCGCAAAAAACGTACCACACGAATCAGACTGTCTATGCGGATGCTGTCGGAATCAAAGGTGAAAATGGAAGTTCAGGATTTGGGATTTGGACAGATTTTTCCCTCATCGGGACAAAGCTGGACACAGGAATTTGAGTTATAAAGAAGGAGGAATCCACGATGCGAAATGCCGTGCTGTGCGTAGGCGATTATGCCAGGCAGCCCTATACCTTTCTAAGAATCGGTGTAAAAGTATATTGTGTGGAAGAACTATGCTATTGCCTCGGCGAAAATGCGTATTTGCTGGATCACGCCATTGTCAGCAGAGAACTGGTGGACTGGATCGATAAACAATGCGGTTTGACACAGCTTGCCGGAGAACTGAATGGTCTTATCAGCCATCAGGCATCAGAGAGCGCTTTTGTGGGAACTATTCTGCAATATGCAGGTTATCAGACCGAAGAAGAAATCCATCATATTGAGACAGTGCTGTCAGAAGGCGCCTCTATGGATGTGGGGGAGAAACGTAAGGCTAGAGCAGACTATTTTCTGAAAAATGGGCAGGTCTGGCAGGCAATGCAGGAATATGAAGCCCTGGAGAGAGAAATTCCCTATGAAAATGGAACGGCAGGAGACCGGGAAAATCTTGCCAGGGTGCATCACAACAGAGGAGTATTATTGACACAATTATTTCTTTTTGAGGAAGCAGCAGAAGAATTTATGAATTCTTACCGTATCAGTGGAAGCGAAGAATCCTATGTGGAATATCTGCTTGCCATGCGGATGTACTGCCCCCAGGAGCAATACCTGGCCTATATTGCAGAACATGAGGATGCGTACCGCTATTCCCTTCTGGCAGAAAAACGGATCAGCGCAGTGGAAGAAAAATGGAAGGAAAGCGAGGCCATGCAGGGACTGGAAAATTTACGGCAGCTGAAGGTACATGAAGGGAATGCAGCCTATGACCGGGAGGCAGGCAAGCTGACCGGAAAACTAAAGGAACACTATCGGAGTCTGATGCAGGGATAACAGAATGGGTTTTTTAAAAAAGTTATTTTTTGGAAGAAAAAAAGAATATGAAGAAAAGAACTATGATGAGGAAAGCGGGCAGTTTGACCGTGAAGTCATCAACATGCGGGACAAAGAGGAACGTCTCCGCTATGTGGATAACTGTCTGGAACAGATCGCGGAGGCATCCGGAGAACTGGACCAGCTGACGGAAGAGTACAATCTGGTTACCACCTATCTCACGGATATGGAGGAAATTGAGGCACTGCCGGAACCGGATAGGGAGCAGCTGCGTCAGCAGGCACAGAAAATTGTGGAACTCTCGCAAAGCAGAGAAAATTATCTTTCCAGAAAAGACCGGATGAAGGAAAGTGATTATAACCGGATGCAGCGTATGGAAAATGAAGTACAGGAAGGTTATCGCAAGCTCAAAGAGGCGGAGGATTACCAGATGCTGGTGCGCCAGGATCTGCAGAGACTGGATCGTGAACGGAATTCCTGTCAGTTCCAGCAGAAGCAGTGGAGGGCTACGGTGGAAAACACCAGAGGAATGGCCGTTATCTGTCTGGTGGCAGTGGCGCTCTGCCTGAGTATGCTGGCAATTCTGCAGCTGGGCTTTGGAATGGATACCCAGATCGGTTATCTGATTACGGCTGGGGCAGCAGCAATCGCCATCACTGTGATTTATGCCAAACATCTGGACGCAAAGACGGAAGTGAGACGAACCTCTAAGACCTTAAATCGTCTGATCTTGCTGCAAAACAAAGTAAAAATTCGGTATATCAATAACACGAATCTGTTGGAATATCTGCGGTTAAAGTATGAGGTGGAACGGTCAGAAGAACTCAACGATTTGTGGAATAAGTATATAAAGGAAAAAGAAGAGCGGGAAGCATTGGAACTGGCGGAAGATGATCTGGCCTTTTATCATAAAGAAATGTTGCGGACTCTGTATCATTATCAGCTTCAGATTCCAGATATCTGGCCCGGACAGGCACTGGCACTGGTGGATAACCGGGAGATGGTGGAGATCCGCCATGGCCTTATCCAACAACGTCAGTCTCTTCGCAAAAGGATGGAATATAATCAGGGACTGGCAGAGAATGCGAAACGAATCATTAAGGAAGTAGCCCATGACTATCCCCAGGATGCTGACGAGATTCTCAAGAAGGTGTCTGACAGAACTTGATTTTTAAATATTCATTTACTATACTAGGCTATGTGAGTGTTTCGCCAGGAGCGAAAGCCTACACCACAAAGGAAAGGAAAGGATAACTTACCATGCAGAAATTGGAACAGCTTTATGAAGGCAAAGCAAAAAAGGTTTACAAAACAGAGGATCCCGATGTACTTATCGTGGATTACAAGGATGATGCCACCGCATTTAACGGCATTAAAAAGGGAACCATCATGGGAAAAGGCGTTGTGAACAACCGTATGACCAACCATGTATTCAAAATCCTTGAGGAAAAAGGAGTTCCCACTCATTACATTGAAGAGTTAAGTGATCGTGAAACCGCAGTGAAAAAAGTACAGATCGTTCCCCTTGAGGTAATCATCCGTAACGTAGCTGCCGGAAGTTTTTCCAAGAGACTGGGCGTTGAGGAAGGAACCCCCTTCAAAGAGCCTACCATTGAGTTTTCCTATAAAAATGATGATCTGGGCGATCCCCTCATCAACAGCTATTTCGCAGTGGCTCTCGGACTTGCAACCTGGGAGGAGATTGATACCATCAAGAAATATGCATTCAAAGTAAATGAGGTATTAAAAGAGTATTTTCTGCAGGCGGACATCAAACTCATCGACTTCAAAATTGAGTTTGGCCGTTATCATGACCAGATTATTCTGGCAGATGAAATCTCTCCCGATACCTGCCGTCTCTGGGATGTTCACACCAACGAAAAACTGGATAAAGACCGTTTCCGTCGTGATCTGGGCAATGTAGAAGAGGCATACAACGAGGTATTCAAACGTCTCGGACTTGCCTAGGAACTGACACCCCTTTTTATGAGGAGCATTTGAGAATGGCAGAATTAAATCTGTATGAACAGACAGAACTGGATGACGCACCCAAGGAGGAATGTGGCGTCTTTGGCATGTACGATTTTGACGGACATGATGTGGCATCCACGATTTATTATGGATTGTATTCCCTGCAGCACCGCGGCCAGGAGAGCTGCGGTATTGCAGTGAGCGATACCCATGGCCCGAAAGGAAAAGTTCTCAGTTCCAAGGATATGGGACTGTTAAACGAGGCTTTCACACCGGAAATCCTGGAACAATTAAAGGGAGATATCGGTGTAGGTCATGTGCGCTATTCCACAGCAGGCAGCTCCACCAGAGAAAATGCACAGCCTCTGGTTTTAAACTATGTGAAGGGGACATTGGGACTTGCCCATAACGGTAATCTTATCAATGCCCCGGAACTTCGGGAAGAACTTGCCTACACCGGCGCTATTTTCCAGACCACCATTGATTCTGAGGTCATTGCCTACTATATCGCAAGGGAACGTCTGAATTCCAAAACGGTAGAAGAGGCAGTGGGAAGAGCCATGCACAAGATTAAGGGAGCTTATTCCCTGATTGTCATGTCCCCCCGGAAACTTATCGGCGCCAGAGATCCCTTTGGATTCCGTCCCTTATGTATCGGCAAACGGGATAATGCCTATATTCTGGCCAGTGAAACCTGTGCCCTGGATACCATCGGCGCGGAGTTTGTGCGGGATGTGGAGCCGGGAGAAATTGTGACCATTTCTCCCTCCAAAGGCATCGAATCCGATAAGACACACTGTATTCCGAAAGAGCAGCATGCCCGCTGCGTTTTTGAGTACATTTATTTCGCAAGACCCGACAGCTATATTGACGGCGTGAGCGTATACAATTCCAGAATTCTGGCAGGAAAATTCCTTGCCATGGATTCCCCGGTGGAGGCAGATCTGGTAGTAGGTGTGCCGGAATCCGGTAATGTGGCTGCCCTGGGATATTCCCTGCAGTCCGGTATTCCTTATGGACAGGCGTTTGTAAAAAATGCCTATGTGGGACGTACCTTTATCAAACCGAAACAGAAAACCCGGGAGAGCAGTGTGCAGGTGAAACTGAATGCGCTGAAAGAGGCGGTGAAGGGCAAACGGGTCATTATGATTGATGATTCCATCGTCCGGGGAACCACCTCCGACAGAATTGTGCGGATGCTCCGGGCAGCCGGCGCAAAAGAAGTACATATGCGGGTCAGCTCACCGGAATTTTTATGGCCCTGCTACTTTGGTACAGATGTACCGGCAAGAGACCAGTTGATTGCCTATAATCGTTCCGTGGAGGAAATCCGACAGATCATCGGTTCCGATTCCCTGGCATATCTGAAAGAAGAACGACTGGAAGAACTGACGGGAGGACTGGGCATCTGCAAGGGATGCTTTACAGGCAAATACCCGTTGGAACCGCCCACCGAAGATATTCGCGGCGATTTTGACAAATAGAAAGGAAATTTGAATGATGCCAACCGACAGATATGTAAGCCCTTTGTCTGAGCGCTATGCCAGCAAGGAGATGCAGTATATTTTTTCACCGGATATGAAGTTTCGCACCTGGCGTAAACTTTGGATTGCTCTGGCAGAGGTAGAGCATGAACTGGGACTGCAGCAGATTACCCAGGAAATGATTGATGAGCTGAAAGAGCATGCAGACGATATTAACTATGATGTGGCAAAAGCACGGGAAAAGGAAGTGCGCCACGATGTTATGAGCCATGTGTACGCCTATGGTGTGCAGTGCCCCAAGGCAAAGGGAATCATCCATCTGGGTGCAACCTCCTGTTATGTAGGAGATAACACCGATGTGATTGTGATGACCGAGGCGCTGAAACTGGTGAAGAAAAAGCTGGTCAATGTCATTGATGAGTTAGCCCGTTTCGCAGATAAATATAAAGCACAGCCTACCCTGGCATTTACCCATTTCCAGCCCGCACAGCCCACTACCGTTGGCAAACGTGCAACCCTGTGGTTACAGGAGTTCTGCATGGATTTGGAGGACTTAAACTATGTACTGGACAACATGAAGCTGTTAGGTTCCAAGGGAACCACCGGTACACAGGCATCCTTCCTGGAACTGTTTGATGGTGACCAGGAAAAGATTGATAAGATTGACCCCATGATTGCCCAGAAGATGGGATTTAAGGCATGTTTCCCCGTATCCGGCCAGACCTATAGCCGTAAGTTAGATACCAGAGTTGCCAATGTGCTGGCAGGCATTGCAGCCTCCGCCCACAAGATGAGTAACGACATCCGTCTGTTACAGCACTTAAAAGAAGTGGAAGAGCCTTTTGAGAAGAGCCAGATTGGTTCCTCTGCCATGGCATATAAGCGCAACCCCATGAGAAGTGAGCGTATCGCCTCTCTGTCCCGCTATGTGATGATTGATGCGTTAAATCCTGCGATTACCTCTGCCACCCAGTGGTTTGAGCGTACTCTGGATGACTCTGCCAACAAACGTCTCTCCATCCCCGAAGGATTCCTGGCTACCGATGGTATTCTGGATTTATGTCTGAACGTGGTGGACGGACTGGTGGTATATCCTAAGGTTATCGAGAAACGCCTCATGAGCGAACTGCCCTTCATGGCAACGGAAAACATTATGATGGATGCGGTAAAAGCAGGCGGTGACCGTCAGGAGCTCCATGAGAAAATCCGTACCCTGTCCATGGAGGCAGGACGCCAGGTGAAGGTGGAAGGCAAGGACAATAACTTACTGGAACTCATTGCCGCAGATCCCGCCTTCAACATGACCTTGGAGGACTTAAAGAAAACCATGGACCCTGCCCGCTACACCGGACGCAGTGAAATCCAGGTAGAGAAGTTCTTAAAGACGGTGGTACAGCCGATTCTGGAGGAAAATAAAGCATTGCTGGGCGTAAAAGCGGAGATTAATGTATAATATAAGCCTCGCTTATAACGTATATAAAAAATAATGATTTTACTTATAGTATTGTTTACGCTATACTATATAAGTAAGAAGTAATAATTGGCAGATACTTTTTACGGTATCTGCCTTTTTTAATTTCGTAAAACAAGGAGGAAAATCCGATGGCTCCGCAGGAGACATTGCTCCTGCAAAGGCAGTCGCATTTTGCTCCGCAAAACAAGGAGGATTTACAATGGTTAAAGCAGTAGTCGGAGCCAACTGGGGTGACGAAGGAAAAGGTAAAATCACAGATATGATGGCAGAGAAAGCGGACATTATTGTTCGTTTCCAGGGTGGTGCCAACGCAGGACACACCATTGTCAACGATTATGGTAAATTTGCACTTCACACCTTACCCAGCGGTGTTTTTTACAAACATACCACCAGCATCATCGGTAACGGTGTGGCTTTGAACATTCCGGTTTTGTTTAATGAGATCAAATCCATCGTAGACCGCGGCGTGCCTATGCCGAAGATTCTGGTATCAGACCGTGCCCAGATGGTAATGCCCTACCACGTTCTGTTCGACCAGTACGAGGAGGAGCGTCTCGGTGGTAAGTCTTTTGGTTCCACTAAATCCGGTATTGCGCCTTTTTATTCGGATAAATATGCAAAGATTGGTTTCCAGGTCAGCGAACTGTTTGACGAGGAACTGTTAAAAGAGAAAGTACAGCGCATCTGCGAGACAAAGAATGTCCTGTTAGAGCATTTGTATCACAAACCTCTCTTAGATCCGGCTGAGTTGTTAGAGACTCTGCACCAGTACAAAGAGATGATTGCACCCTATGTGTGTGATGTTTCTTCCTTCCTGGACAAAGCACTGAAAGAGGGCAAGACCGTTCTCTTGGAGGGTCAGCTTGGAACCTTAAAAGACCCTGACCACGGTATTTACCCCATGGTAACTTCTTCCTCTACCTTGGCAGCTTACGGTGCCATCGGAGCAGGAATTCCTCCTTATGAGATTAAGGAAATCGTAACTGTATGTAAGGCATATTCCTCCGCAGTAGGAGCCGGTGCTTTTGTATCTGAAATTTTCGGTGATGAGGCAGACGAGCTGCGCCGCCGCGGTGGTGATGGTGGTGAGTTCGGTGCAACTACCGGACGTCCCCGCCGTATGGGATGGTTTGACTGTGTGGCATCCAAATATGGCTGCCGTCTCCAGGGTACCACCGATGTGGCTTTTACTGTACTGGATGTTCTGGGTTATCTGGATGAAATTCCGGTATGCGTAGGCTATGAGATTGATGGCGAAGTGACCACCGATTTCCCTGTAACCTGTAAACTGGAAAAAGCAAAACCGGTTCTGAAGAAATTACCCGGATGGAAATGTGACATTCGTGGCATCAAGAAATACGAGGATTTGCCGGAGAACTGCAGAAAGTATGTGGAGTTCATCGAGGAGCAGATTGGTTATCCCATTACCATGGTCAGCAATGGCCCCGGTCGTCAGGACATTATCTACCGCGAGAGTCCTTTGAAGAAATAAAACTTTTTATAAACATTTAATAAATGCAGGGGTTGCAGCCCCTGCATTTTTATGATATATATGAAATTACAATTACTTCTTGAACTGGGAACGCTTTCTCAGTGTAGGATCTAAGATCTTCTTACGAATTCTAAGATTTTTCGGAGTGACTTCCAACAATTCATCCGTTTCAATGAAATCCAGACACTGTTCCAGACTTAAAATCCGCTTCGGCACCAGACGCAATGCCTCGTCAGCACTGGAAGAACGGGTATTGGTCAAATGCTTGGTTTTACATACATTGACCTCGATATCCTCTGCTTTACCGGTCTGTCCGATTACCATGCCGGCATAAACCTTTTCACCGGGTCCGATAAACAGAGTACCGCGCTCCTGGGCATTGAAGAGACCGTAGGTGATGGATTCGCCAGCCTCGAAAGCGATTAAAGAACCCTGTTTACGGTACGAGATATCTCCCTTGTAAGGGCCGTAGCCATCGAAAATGGTATTGATGATACCATTACCTTTGGTATCGGTCATAAAGTCACCACGATAACCGATCAAACCTCTGGAGGGAATGGAGAACTCCAGACGGGTGTAACCGCCGGATGCCTGTCCCATGCTGCGAAGCTCGCCTTTTCGTTCGCTTAATTTCTGGATAACTACACCGGAAAATTCATCGGGAACATCGATATAAGCTAACTCCATAGGTTCTAATTTCTTACCGTTCTCGTCAGTCTTATATAAAACCTCAGCTTTACTTACTGCAAATTCATAGCCCTCACGGCGCATATTCTCAATCAGCACGGATAAATGCAGCTCACCACGTCCGGATACCTTGAAGGAGTCTGTATTTTCGGTTTCCTCAACACGGAGGGAAACATCGGTATTTAACTCCCGCATCAGACGGTCACGGAGATGACGGCTGGTGACGAATTTACCTTCCTGTCCCGCAAGAGGAGAGTCATTGACAATGAAATGCATGGCAATGGTAGGCTCGGAAATTTTCTGGAAAGGAATGGGCTGGGGATTCTCAGGAGAACATAGTGTATCACCAATATGAATATCTGTAATACCGGAAATGGCAACGATGGAACCGATGCCTGCCTCCTTTACTTCCATTTTATTCAAACCATCATACTCATAGAGCTTGCTGATTTTTACTTTTTTCATTTTATCAGGCTCATGGTGGTTTACAATTACCACATCCTGGTTGACCTTTACCACACCGTTATCAACCTTGCCCACACCGATACGTCCCACATATTCATTGTAATCGATGGTGCTGATGAGAACCTGGGTGCCTGCATCCGGATCACCTTCGGGAGCAGGAATATAATCAAGAATGGTGTCAAAAAGAGGAGTCATGTCCTTATTTTTGACGGTTAGATTCAATGTAGCAGTACCGGATTTTGCAGAAGCAAAAACGAAAGGACAGTCTAACTGTTCATCGCTGGCATCCAGATCCATAAACAGTTCCAGTACCTCGTCAACCACTGCTTCCGGACGCGCCTCAGGACGGTCGACCTTATTAATGCAGCAGATAACCGGAAGATCAAGTTCCAAAGCTTTACGGAGAACAAATTTTGTCTGGGGCATAGGACCTTCAAAAGCATCTACCACAAGGATAACACCATTTACCATCTTTAAGACACGCTCGACCTCGCCACCGAAATCAGCATGCCCTGGGGTGTCAATAATATTGATTTTGGTTCCCTTATACATGACTGCTGTATTTTTGGAAAGGATTGTGATTCCACGTTCACGTTCAATATCGTTGGAATCCATAACGCGTTCAGCGACTTCCTGGTTTTCACGGAATACTCCGCTTTGTTTTAACAGCTCATCCACCAGGGTGGTTTTACCGTGGTCGACGTGAGCAATAATCGCAACGTTTCTTACATCTTCTCTTTTCTGAATCATATTAATAACCATGCCTTTCCAATGTCTGCAAATTTTCAAGAGCCTTAGCACTTTGCGTAGCTACAAATTTGCGTGTGAAAAATTATTTTTCACACTGTTACCTCATAAATTTCTTGTCAGAATATGACCGTACCGGGAAGCACGATCCCAAACTATATAAGTATAGCATTCCCCATATGAACATACAAGTCGAAAAAATCCCCAAAATCTGCGATAAATAACAGTTCTAAAACAAAAAACTATCCATATATTAGTAATACATCACTGGAAAAATGTGTTGTCAGAAACACCAAAAAACATAGTGCCGCAGGTGCGGCGGAAGGAGAGAAAAAATGACAGACAAAGTAATTGAAAACAACCAGGTGACCATCATGGGGACAATCGTAAGTGGGTTTACCTACAGCCATGAAATCTTCGGAGAGGGATTTTACATGACCAGTGTCAAGGTGGATCGTCTGAGTGAGAGTGCGGATATCATTCCCATGATGATTTCGGAGAGGCTGGTGGATGTGAATGCAGATTATACCGGCGAGAAAATCATTGTGAATGGTCAGTTTCGTTCCTATAATCGGCATGAGGAGCGAAAAAACCGTCTGGTGCTGTCGGTATTTGCAAGAGAGATCGAATTTGTGGATGAAATTGCGGAAAACGCCCGAACCAATCAGATCTTTTTAGACGGGTTTATCTGTAAGGAACCCATTTATCGTAAAACTCCACTGGGCAGGGAAATCGCAGATCTGCTTCTGGCAGTGAACCGTCCCTACGGGAAATCCGACTATATTCCCTGCATCTGCTGGGGAAGAAATGCCAGATACGCCAGTGGTTTCGGTGTCGGTGACCGTTGTGCTCTATGGGGGAGGATCCAGAGCAGGGAATATATGAAACGTCTGGGAGAGGAAGAACTGGAAAAACGTATTGCCTACGAGGTTTCCGTCAGCAAATTAGAGCTTATGGAGTTATAGCACACACAATAGCAAAATATTAGCTGTTTTGCTGCGAAAGAAAGTGATCCTGAGATATAAAACAGAGATTTGCCAAAGGGGAATGATTGTGGTAAAATGTACTGGTTCCAAAGAAAACAGGATAGGATAGATATCATATGGGTAAAGTTTTTATTTATAGTGGTGACGGACACGGAAAATCCCCCGCAGCCATCGGGCGCGCAGTGCAGGCAGCGAATGAAGGCAAGCATGTAGTCATCATACAGTTTTTAAAGGGAAAAGGTTTAGGTGATTCCGAGTTCCTTAGACGTCTGGAACCGGAGATCAAGCTGTTTCGTTTTGAAAAGTCAGATGAGAACTTTGAGGAACTTTCTGAGGAGAGAAAAGCGGATGAAATCCGTAATATTCGTAATGGGGTGAATTTTGCCAGAAAAGTGCTTTGTACAGGAGAATGCAATCTTCTGATTTTGGATGAAGTACTGGGATTGGTGGAAAAAGAAATTATTTCTGTGGAAGATCTGAAGGATCTGCTGAAGTGCCGTCCGGATGATATGGACATTATTCTGACAGGCATTGCTTTGGATGATGATGTGTGCCTTCTGGCAGATGAGATTTCCCGGATTGAAACATTAAAATTTAAAACATGGTAAGAAAAAGAATGGTCTGGGAAGGCCATTCTTTTTTCTTAAAATTTTGTGACAGAATACGATAGATAAGGTATGATAAAGAAGAGAATAACGGGGAGGTGACAGAGAATGAACCGATGGACAGAATATGCGATGAGAATTCAGAGCATTGCCCAGGCAGGGCTTGCTTACGGGGAAAATGAATATGACAGAGAACGATATCAGGAACTTAGAAATATTGCCGCAGAAATGATTGCTGTGGAAACGGAGCTCCCTGTGGATACGGTGATGAAATTCTTTTGTAATGAGACTGGCTATCAGACGCCGAAGGTAGATACCCGGGCAGCTGTCTTCCAGGATGGAAAAATCCTGCTGGTTCATGAAAAGAACGGAACCTGGTCCCTGCCGGGTGGATGGTGTGATGTCAATCAGTCGGTGGCCTCCAATGTGATAAAAGAAACCTTGGAAGAAGCGGGGCTGGAAGTGACCCCGGAGAAACTGATTGCTGTTCAGGATTGGAGAAAACACAACCGGTGTAACCTGCCCTTTGGGGTGGTAAAGATTTTTGTTCTGTGTGAGATGGTTGGGGGAAGCTTTCACGAAAATATTGAGACTACGGAAATACAGTATTTTGCACAGGAGGAACTTCCTGAAAAACTGGCAGCAGAGAAGGTAACGAAAGAACAAATCTGTATGTGCTTTGAAGCATACCGGGAGTCCAACTGGAAAACGTTGTTTGACTAAGGTTCACACTGTTGGGATTAAATTTACGGGGACAGAGATAACTGTAAAGGCAAATCCCCTGAATGGTGAAGCTGACTTATAAAAAATTCCTACTCCGCCGGCTTCAATAATTTAAACTGACTGCGCTGTGTCTCAAGGATACCAAGCTTTACCAGTTTACTGATTTCCGCAGACATGGCGCTTCTTTCTACGCCAAGATAATCGGCAAGCTCCTGACGGTTAAAGGGAATGGTAAATTCGTTGGATTTTTTTGCTTTCGCCTGGTCGTTTAAGTAGGAGAGGAGTTTCTCGCCGGTAGTTTTCCGGGAAGTGTACTTCAATTTCTGGTTCAGCGTGATATTTTTCCGGGCAACAATCCCCAGAAGATTCTGGATGATAATATGATGGAACTGACAGCTGCCGTCACAGGCGTGAAACAGGATATTACTGTTTAAATACATGACAGTGCAATCCTCAGCAGCCACGATGTCCACCGGCAGGGCAGGAACACCGGCGCAGGCAAAGGCCTCTGCAAAGAGGGAGCCGGCAGAAATGGATGCAGTGATGCTGCGGTTGCCGTAGTAGTCGTCCTGGAGAACATGAACCTCCCCTGTGAGAAGCAGCGCGATGAAATCCAGCTTATCTCCAGTGCTTTTCACATACGCTTCCTTATGATAAGACTTCACCGTTGCCTGCAGGTGGGTGAGTACCATGGGAATGCCGGAGGGCGCGAGATTGTGGAATAAAGGATTTGCCTGCAGCAATGTGCCGTAGGTTTCAAAAATTTTCTGCATAAATTTTCCTGTTCTTTTTGATGATTTGTTGGAAATCCAACATACTTTGCGAAATGATTCTAGTATAATCAGCTCATCAAGTCAAGGAAAACAAGGTCAAAAATGGAGGAAAATCCTCTCCTCGTCAAAGGACTCGGATTTTGCTTCGCAAAACAAGGAGGAAAATCCTCTCCTCGCCAGGGGGCTCGGATTTTGCTTCGCAAAACAAGGAGGATTTATGGTAAGAAAAATTATTCATATTGATGAAAATAAATGTAACGGATGTGGAATCTGTGCCACCGCCTGCCATGAGGGGGCGATTGAGATTATCGATGGAAAAGCCAAACTGGTGCGGGAGCACTTCTGTGACGGCTTTGGTGACTGCCTGCCCGGATGCCCCACGGGAGCCATCACGTTTGAGGAGCGGGAGGCACCGGCTTACGATGAGGAGGCGGTGATGAAGGCAAAACAGGAAAAAATGCAGAAAGAAGGCATGCAGATTCCCCATGCCGGATGTCCCGGCAGCAGGATGCGTCAGATGAACCGCAGCGAGGCACCCCAGGCTGCCGCTCCTGCAGCAATGACCTCCCAGCTTTCCAACTGGCCGGTACAGATTAAGCTGGCACCTGTGCAGGCCCCTTATTTTGCAGGAGCAAAATTGTTGATTGCGGCAGATTGTACTGCCTACGCTTATGCGAATTTTCATCAGGAATTTATCCGGGGAAAAGTGGCACTGATTGGATGCCCTAAACTGGACAGTGTGGATTACAGTGAGAAACTCACCGAGATTATCAAAAACAATGACATTCAGTCCGTAACCATCGTCCGCATGGAAGTACCCTGCTGTGGCGGTCTGGAGATGGCAGCGAAAAAAGCGTTACAGGAAAGCGGTAAATTTATTCCCTGGAATGTGGTAACCATATCGATTGATGGAAACATCTTAGATTAGAGGCAGGAGAGACGCTTATCATGCCGAAAGACATCCCTCATGCCGTTTATGGAGAAGAAAAATTCAAAATGCAGTTAGTGGTATCCTACTAAACCATATTACAATGTAACATCCAGTTCAATGGGGCAGTGGTCCGAACCGAGAATATCGGTGAGGATTGCTGCCTTTTCCAGTTTTTCTTCTAATCGTTTGGAAGTGATAAAGTAGTCGATACGCCATCCCGCATTTTTCTCACGGGATTTGAAACGGTAGGACCACCAGGAATAGATGCCCTCTGCATCGGGATAAAAATAGCGGAAGGTATCGGTAAAGCCAGCATCCAGAAGGGTACTCATTTTTGCCCGCTCCTCATCGGAAAAACCAGCGTTCTGGTGATTGGTTTTGGGATTTTTCAAATCGATTTCCTGGTGCGCCACATTTAAGTCCCCACAGAGAATCACCGGCTTTTTTTCATCAAGTGCTTTGAGATGAAGAAGAAAAGCATCCTCCCAGTCCATGCGGTAGGGGAGACGCCCCAACTCATTCTGGGAGTTGGGGGTGTAGCAGGTCACCAGATAAAAGGCTTCATATTCCAGAGTAATCACACGCCCTTCCCTGTCATGCTCAGGGATGCCGATGCCATAGGTTACAGCAAGCGGCTCCTTTTTTGCAAAAATGGCAGTGCCGGAGTACCCCTTTTTTTCCGCATAGTTCCAGTATTGATAGTATCCTGGCAAATCCAGCTCAATCTGACCCTCCTGAAGTTTTGATTCCTGAATACAGAAAAAATCTGCATCGACTGTATGGAAAAAATCAAGAAATCCCTTCTGCACACAGGCGCGCAGCCCGTTTACGTTCCAAGAAATAAATTTCATCCTCTTATTCTCCTTCTGTCAAAATGTTACAGCTTGTTATAGGTTGATTATACGGGGAATGTTGGGGAGATACAATAGATAGTAGTTTAAAAAGATTGAATACCACACGAATTATGATATGATAATAGGCAAAGCTATGGTAAGTGTAAGAGCACTTTTGAATACCGATGGAAAAAGAAGCAATGCCCCAATTAAGCCATAGAGTAGAAACCTTTACGGATTCTGTGATCAGGAGCAGAGCCATCCATAACCCTCTTATTCTGCCGGAATATGGCTTTGATCTTCAACTGATTGAAAACGGATTCAAAGAGAGGGCAAAGACGATCGGTGCCATTAGACGACTGGCATTACAATACGAGCTTACGTGATTACAGATAAGGTATACGAGCACATGGTCTATGCACCGGACAGACTGCAGAAACTGCCGGATTATATAAAATAAAAATGACAGAGTACATAGAAACGGAGACTTTTATGATTAACAGACTACACGAAGAAATGATTAGGTTGTATAGTGGTGATGCGAAAAGAATCCAGCACTTTTGCAAGGTACACAGCTATGCCAAACTCATAGCGGAACTGGAGCAGGTGGATAAGGAAACGCTGTTTATTTTAGAGGCAGCAGCCTTGACGCACGATATCGGCATCCATTTCTGTGAGGAAAAATATGGTGATTGCAATGGAAAACTACAGGAAAAGGAAGGCCCTGCCATTGCCCGGAAATTACTTGCATCTCTACAGTTTGATGAGAAAGTATCAGACAGGGTCCAGTACCTGATTGCACATCATCACACCTATGATGCTATAGAGGGGATGGATTACCAGATCCTGGTGGAGGCGGATTTCCTTGTAAATCTGTATGAGGATCATCTGGCAAAAGAAGCAGCGGAACAGGCCTGCAGGAAAATCTTTAAAACGAAATCCGGGAAAAGAATTTGTCAGCAAATGTTTGGACTGAGTTTATAAAAATGCAAAAACGGAAGAATATTGTTATATTTTAGCAAATTTTTGTTGTGTTTATAAATTAGTATGTTACTATGGAAAAGAGGGGTTCCGATCTGTCATGTCCTGGGACAGTTCAACATCGGAACATGGGGATATGAGATATGTGGCATGTAGAGACGGACTATTTTGCGCTGGCAATATTTGTGATGATGCTGCTCAAGGAGCGTTCACAGAGAGGAAAACGTAGCGATACGCAGAGCAATGCATTTTATCTTGTCCTGATTGTAAGTATCTTAAATGTTATTATAGATATCGTATCTTCACTGGCGATGAATCTGGCACTTCATTGGTGGCCATATCAGATTACCATGACAATCTACACTGCAAGCATGCCGCTTCTGGCAGCAATCTGGGTGTGCTATGCGTATGCATTGATTCATAAAGATTACACGATAAAACACTTGAACCGGGATATGATTGCCATTCTGGCATTCTATGGAGTCTATGCTTTATTGGCATTAAGCAATCCCTTCACGGAACTATTCTTTCATTTATCTAAGGACATGAAATACACCAGAGGTGTACTGTTTATACCTTTAGGTGTAGGATCCATCATGGCCTATTCTGCTTTCGGCTTAATCCTCGTACTTGTAAATTTCAAAAAAATTTTACCGAGATCCAATGCATTTTTATTAATGATTTTTTTCTTTGTAACGGCATGTTCTATCTGGATTCAGCTGGCAAATCCCGGATGGCTTGTGATCAATGCCAGTTATGCGGTCATTTATGTGTGGTGTGATATCACCGTGGAAGAGCAGCGCAGACAGGTATTGTATAATGAAATTAACAGAAAAAACCAGGAGTTGGAAAATGTGGCACAAAAAGCGGAATCGGCAGCACATGCAAAGTCAGAATTTTTGTCCCGCATGAGCCATGATATCCGTACTCCAATGAATGCCATTATTGGTCTGACCCATCTGGCACAGGAGGAGGAAGATCTTCAGGTTGTAAGAGAATATCTGCACAACATTGACACATCCAGTGACTTTCTTCTGGGGCTGATTAATGACGTTCTGGATTTGAGTAAGATTGAGAATGGCGAACTTACCTTAAAGGAAGATGCCTATACGAGGGAAGAATTCATGAATTCCATCAATACGGTCATCAAGCCTCTAATGGATAAGAGAGAGATCCAATTTGTATTCCGGATGGAGGCAAATGTGGAGTGCATTCGTGTGGACAGACTGCGGTATAACCAGATTTTTTTCAACTTATTGTCTAATGCGGCAAAATTTACTCCGAAGGGTGGAACTGTGGAATTTACCACGGAAGGACTTCCGGTCAGGGATGACAAGGCCGGAATCCGCTTTCACATCAAGGATAATGGAATCGGAATGAGCCCGGAGTTTCTACCTCACTTATATGATCCTTTTTCTCAGGAACGTGCCAAGGGAGGGGAAGATGTAAAAGGAACCGGTTTGGGACTGCCGATTGTCAAGAGCCTGGTGGATATCATGGGTGGTACGATTTCTGTACAAAGCGAACTGGGAAAAGGAACAGAATTTATTGTGGAATTATATGTTCCGGTGGCAGAAGCGGAGACGGAGAACCCGGTATCGGAGATTGCGACGGAAAACCTGAAAGACGCGCGAATTCTTCTGGTAGAAGATAATGATATCAACATTTATGTGGCACAGCTGATTTTAGAGAAAGCAGGATGCCTGGTGGACATTGCCAAAGATGGAAAAGAGGCCGTGGAGCATTTTAAAGAATCCGGGATAAACTATTATCACGCGATTTTGATGGATGTAAGAATGCCCATTATGAATGGTATTGATGCCACAAAGGCAATCCGGGCTTTGAACAGGGAAGATGCGGCCACGATTCCCATTATTGCCATGACAGCGGATGCCTTTGATGAGGAGCGGAAGAAAACGCTGGAAGCAGGAATGAATTATCATTTGTCCAAACCTATCAATCCCCGGCTCTTATATAAAATACTTTCTGAATTTCTGAAAAAATAAGCAGCCCCATTGACAACAGGAAAAAGGGGTGCTATATTGAGGTTTGTATTGATAGAGGTTGCGTGATTCATCAGTAACCACCCGGATGCGGCAGACGCAGAGGAAGGATGGCGAAAGGGGAGAGCGCCGAAAGGATATCTGTTCTGTGCAGTTTTCCTTGGGCATACATTTAAGAAATGTATGACTGTCATCTTAGGCAAGATGGGGCGCTATCGAAATCGTAGTTTGTAGTGGCCCATGAAAATATTTTCATGAGCTTTTTTTATTGCAAAATGGTAAGCAAAACAAGGAGGAAAATCCTCTGCTCGCAGAGGCTCGCATTTTCCTTCGGAAAACAAGGAGGATTGACATGTCTATTTTTACAGGCGCAGCTGTCGCCATCGTTACACCCATGTATGCAAATGGAGAAGTAAATTATGACAAATTCGCAGAAATGATCGAGTTCCAGATCCAGAACGGAACGGATGCCATTGTTGTGTGCGGAACCACAGGCGAGGCATCTACTCTTTCCCATGAGGAACATCTGGATGTGGTTCGCTTCTGTATTGAAAAGGTAGCTCACCGTGTACCGGTTATCGCAGGAACCGGCTCCAACAGCACTGAGACAGCAATCTATCTGTCTACGGAAGCAGAAAAATATGGTGCAGATGCCGTTTTACTGGTAACTCCCTATTATAATAAAGCAACGCAGAACGGATTATACCAGCATTTTAAACAGACCGCAGATGCCATCAAGATCCCGGTGATCCTTTACAATGTTCCCAGCCGTACCGGTTGTAATATTCTGCCGGAAACTGCGGTACGCCTGGCCAAAGACGTGAAAAATATTGTAGCCATCAAAGAAGCCAGCGGGAATATTTCCCAGATTGCAAAATTGGCACATCTGGCAGATGGCTGTATTGATATTTACTCCGGGAATGATGATCAGATTGTTCCGATTTTATCTTTAGGCGGAAAAGGTGTTATTTCCGTATTGTCCAACGTAGCACCCAGACAGACTCATGAGATTTGTGAGAAATTTTTCCAGGGGGATGTACAGGGAAGCTGCAAGATGCAGCTGGAGGCATTGGATCTGATTGATGCTCTCTTCTGTGAGGTGAATCCGATTCCTGTTAAGAAAGCAATGTCACTGATGGGATTTGAATCCGGTCCGCTTCGTCTGCCGCTGACTGAGATGGAACCCGCTCATGTAGAGGTATTGAAAAAGGCGATGAAAGAGTATGGGGTATTAGCATGACAAAAGTAATTATGCATGGCTGTAACGGAAAGATGGGGCGTTTCATCACGGACTTGATCAGCCAGGAGGAGGATATGGAACTGGTAGCCGGAGTGGATACTTATGATGGAGTACCCAATACCTATCCGGTATACGCTTCCATCAATGAAGTAAAAGAGGATGCGGATGTGGTGATTGATTTCTCCAATGCGTCTGCAGTGGATGGATTGTTAGAATGGTGTGCAGGAACGAATACTCCCTGTGTGCTTTGTTCTACAGGACTTTCCAAGGAACAGTTGGAAAATGTGCAGGAGACATCCAAGCAGGTGGCAATCTTAAAATCTGCCAACATGTCTTTGGGAATTAACACACTGTTAAAGCTTCTGAAAGAGGCGGCAGCTGTATTGGCACCTGCAGGGTTTGATATTGAGATTGTGGAGAAACATCACAACCAGAAGCTGGATGCTCCCAGTGGAACTGCCATTGCACTGGCGGATTCCATCAATGAAGAGTTCGACAACAGCTACGAATATGTTTATGATAGAAGTCAGGTGCGTAAAAAACGTGATGCAAAGGAAATTGGTATCAGTGCTGTGCGTGGCGGTACCATTGTGGGAGATCACGATGTGATTTTTGCCGGTGCAGATGAGGTGATCACCTTTTCCCACAGAGCATATTCCAGAGCGGTATTTGCCAAGGGGGCCATTCAGGCGGCAAGATTTCTGAAAGATCAGCCGGCAGGAATGTACGACATGGCAGATGTGATAGCGGCTTCCGGAAAGTAAATATAAAGGATAGAGAAAAGAGACTTCCTGGCTGGAAGTCTCTTTTGCTCTATTGAACTCTTGTGCCGGTGGTGTTTCTTCTTGTTGTAGTATTGTTGCCTGTGACATCGTTGGTGATATTACGAGCACCATCTGCAGCATCATCAACCATGTCCTCCACACCGGTTGTCACATCATTGATGACATCGCCGACCACACTGTCTCCGGTGCCGTTCATATTGTTATTGGTATTGGCTGCATTTCCACTGACACCGGCATTATTTCCATTACCGGTAACGGTATTGTTTCCGTTTTCCGTAGTGTTTCCTGCGTTGCCGGCAGCATTGTCACCAATCATCCCGTTGTCAGTGTTGGTATTATTCTCAGTGGTATTGCCGGCACCGTTACCGGCGCCGTTCTGAGTTTGGTTTTGTGCCATATCATCAGGTTTTTTGTTGTCAGTACCACAGGCACTTAAACTGGACAGCATAAAGACCATAAGAGACAGGAACACCAGCTTTTTTGCTTTTCTCATCTTTACATTACCTCCATTTTTATTGAACGTTCTGAAACGCTTCGTTCAGTGTTAGTATGATGCGGAAAAGAGTTTTTATGCGTTCCGGTTGTTTCTTTTCTGAAAGTCGGGTAAAATGTTTGTGATTGGAAAAGAAGGAAAAAGGATTGAAAATTTATGGAATTTAGACCATGCATTGATATTCACAACGGAAAAGTAAAACAAATTGTAGGAGGTTCACTCCTGGATGAAGGGGATCAGGCAGAGGAAAATTTTGTCAGCGAACAGGACGCTTCCTTTTTTGCAAAATTCTATGAAAAAAAGGGATGTCGCGGAGGACATGTCATTTTGCTGAATGCTTCTGACAGTCCCTATTATGAGGCAACAAAGAAACAGGCTCTGGATGCCCTGCGCAGTTTTCCCGGAGGACTTCAGATCGGAGGCGGCATCACCGCAGATAATGCGGAAGACTTTTTGAAAGCGGGCGCCAGTCATGTGATCGTGACCTCCTATGTATTTCGTGATGGCGAATTTCATCGTGATAATCTGAAGAAACTTGCGGAACGGGTGGGGAGAGAACATATCGTACTGGATTTAAGCTGTCGGAAAAAGAATGGAGATTACTATATTGTCACCGATCGCTGGCAGAATTATACCCGGGTGCAGCTTAATGTCCGGACCATGGAGGAACTGGCAGACAGCTGTGATGAATTTTTGATTCATGCCGTAGATGTGGAGGGAAAGGCGTCAGGGATTGAAACCAATCTGGCACAGATGTTAGGAGAATGGAGAAAGAAACCCATTACCTATGCGGGCGGTGTACACACTTACGAAGATCTTGAACTTTTGAAACGTCTGGGGCATGGGAAAATTAATGTCACCATCGGAAGTGCGCTGGATCTGTTCGGAGGAAATCTGAATTTTGACAAGGTGCTGGAGCTTGTAAAGAGTGAAGAAAACGGATCAGAAAAAGAGCCACGGCAATAAGCCATGGCTCTTTATTAATCCGGTACTGACAATGCAAACTTCCATAAACATAAAACTTATATATTTTAATTTAATAAAAGGTACATCGTGATACTGATTAATGCGTTATAAAAGAAATTATAACTTGGTTACGTTTACGGCCTGAGGTCCTTTTTCTCCGTTAACTACATCGTACTCAACTGCAGCGCCTTCCTCGAGGGATTTGAAACCTTCCATGTTAAGTCCGGAATAGTGTACGAATACATCATTTCCCTGCTCATCGGAGATGAAGCCGTAACCTTTTTGGTTGTTAAACCACTTTACTGTACCTTTGTTCATTATAGATACCTCCAAAAAAAATAAAAAATGTAATTATGGGCTTATGCGCCATAACAGTTTTATACTAGCACACAGGCTTTCAAAAGTAAAGGGAATTGCAGGAAACGCCAAAAAAATTTTTACAAAAAGTGGTAACTGTGATACACTGATTTTGTATAAATTGTACGGAGGTGGACTGACTGATGAAACATAATCAGATCAAGGAGACATTTGCACAGATTTTTAATAAGGAATTATGGGCGGAAATCTGGGAAAAGATAGATAATAAAAGGGTACTTACCTTGTTACTCGTGGTCTTATTCTGCCTGGTATTTTTACCGGGTATTACGATCTATGATATGATTCACAGATTGCAGGAGGATGTGTCAGCAAAACAGGCACAGATTGAAGAACTGACCACCACGAATCAGGCACTGGTTGTGGAGAATGAAGAATTGCAGGCCTCGGTTCAGGTACTGAGCAGCACAGTCAACCTTCAGGCCCAGACGGAAGAGGAACGTCAGGAGGAAGTGGCCAAACTCAGCATGCCGACGGAATTTCCGGTCACCGGAAAGGTTTCTATGCTGGAGGTAACACAGTCGCAGATTGATGCAAAACAACAGGAAGCTGCCAATGCGGAAGAAGGACAGGAAGTAGAGCAGCTGGCAAGTGACAAGCCGATTATGATTTTTACCGTGACAGATATTAACTCTGGTAGTTCAGTGATTGCCGCAGGGTCCGGTACGGTGACGGCTGTGGAGGAAGACCCTCTGTATGGGAAGGTTGTGGAAATCGATCATGGGAATGGGTATGTCAGCTATTATCGGAATGCCGGAGCTGCCAAAGTAGCAGTGGGAGATAACGTGACCAGAGGAACGGTTCTTTTTGTCGTAGGAGCCAACAATAATATTATCGGTTTCCAGATTACACTGGACGGACAGTATATCGATCCGGCTATTGTGGTGGATATTGCAGGCTAAGGTGAAACTTTACTTTATTACTTTCGTGTGCTAAAATGTTATAGTATTATAGTAAATCAGTAAAGTTTTACAGTGAAAAAGCATCGCGGAGGAAAAGCATGAATAAAAAGATCAGAACCGAGGAAGTGGATCACTTGTTTGACGGGATTTTGTGTTTAAAGACCAAAGAAGAGTGCTATCACTTTTTTGAAGACTTATGTACGGTAAATGAACTTCTTTCTTTATCCCAGAGATTTGAAGTGGCTTCCATGCTTCGAGATCATTGCACCTATCTGGAAATCGCAGAGAAAACAGGTGCATCCACAGCAACGATCAGCAGGGTAAATCGGTCCCTCAACTATGGGGATGATGGCTATGAAATGATTTTTGAACGAATGGGTGAGAAGAATGACAATTGAGACAGAAAATCTGATCAACAGCATATGTGCCAGCCTGGAACGGATCAGCTATATCCGTCCGGACGAGATTCCGAATATTGATTTGTACATGGATCAGGTGACAACGTTTATCGATGAGCGGCTGCGCAGTACCACACGGAATCCCGGTGAGGATAAAATTCTGACGAAGACCATGATTAACAATTATGCGAAGAACAATTTACTGCCTCCACCGGTAAAAAAGAAATATACAAAAGAGCATATTCTTGTTTTGATTTTTATTTACTATTACAAGGGAATCATGTCCATGGGAGACATTCAGGTATTATTAAAGCCCATTACGGACAAGTTTTTCTCTGCAGAGGAAGGTTTTAATCTTCAGACGATCTATAATGAAGTTTTCAGTATGGAAAAGAGCCAGGTGGAAGCTTTGAAACAGGACATGATCCAGAAGTATGAGACTTCGGAGAAGACTTTTGAGGATGCTCCGGAGGACAGCAAGGATTTCCTGAAGCTGTTTTCCTTTATTTGTGAATTAAGCTTTGATGTCTATGTAAAGAAACTATTGATTGAAAAATTGATTGATCAACTGGCACAGACACCCTTTCCGGGTCAGACCAGAGAATCTAAAAAAGAAAGCAAAAACAAAGAGAAAAAATAACCGGAGAATAAAGAGGAGCGTTGACGAATAGTCAGCGCTCCTTTTGCATAGGATGAAGTAGCCGGTTTATTTCGTTTTCGGTTTTTCCTGCAGCATCTGATAGGAATACTGATGGGCATACAGATAATCCAGTCCACCGCCCCAGATGTCACAGCTGTAGTGGCTGTCATTCAATACGATATTGGCATAGGTGGCGTACAGATATAAATCTCTCCGGCGTCCCTGAGCGATCCAAAGGGGATCACAGTAGAAGTCAACACCGCTTACTACCACATGGGAGTAGATATGGGGCTCATTGGAATTCTGACAGTATTCCGGTGATACATATACCTGATAGGCATTTAATCCCAGAGAATTCATGAGACAATTATAATAAATCGTTGCCTGCTCGGAATTGATGGCGGTCTTTGTATCAACATAATATTCCTTTAAATAATTGATATAGGATTCCGTCACTGCCACAAATTTAGTGAGGTCATCAGTCTGGTTGGTGATGGCACTGTTATCAATAATTTTTACGAAAATGGGAGAGTAGGTATTGCTTCCCCAGTTATCTGCAGTGGATTCACTGTCGGCGGTAGGACCGTAAAGTGCCACACCTCTGGGAGTTGTCTGTACCAGGTAGGCATTAAACTGGCGTACGCCGGTGGAAGTATGATAGTCCATCAGAACAGCACCGGGCATGCCGGTATATCCGTCTTCCATATATTGGGCACGGATATTCGTACCTGCTGTACGGGTGAAATAGTAACCATATACATAGGCAACTCTGCCCTGATAGGTGATTCGAAACCAGTCGGTGTCAGTCTGACCGGTGACCTGAATGACATCACGTGCCTGCAGGGTTCCAAGCTTCGCGGATTTGGAAGTGGGCATTTCACGGACGTTCACAGTCTGTGTGGCTTCCAGATATCCGTATTTTTCCCAGATGACATTACAGTAATCATAGGGATTGGGGCTGATTGCCTGAGCGGTGGAAACGGGAACCAGACTGAGCAGTAAGGATAGTCCCAGCACCATGGCAATCATTCTGTGTTTTATATTTTTTCTCATAACGATACTCCTTCTTATCATTTATATCGTACTTTATTGTGAAAAACAATAGAGGGAAGGATGTTTTTTCAGAGAGAATTTGTTTTTATTTGACAAAAATATCGGTAACATGTACTCTGAAATCAGAATAAAAATTCATTTGCATGTGACCAAAAAGCAGACACTAAGGGGAAGGGAAACGCATTGCAAAAAAATAAGACAGCATTGAATTTAATTTATCTTTTAAATGCTTCATTACTATTCATTCATGTTGGGTTCCTGGCATTTTTCTTCGCAAACTCTATTTATATGATGGTCTATGTCAACATGTTCAGCATGATTGCCTATCTGGTAAATTTTCAGTTGATCGCCAGGGCAAAGTGGAAGACTTATATGACGACCACCTTTTTGGAAGTCATGCTGCATATGTTTTTCGCAGTATTGTGCGTAGGAATGAGCGCAGGTTTTCAGATGTATTTTCTGGGCTGCATCGCAATTATTTTTTATGTGGAATATGTGACCGCAAAACTGGAAAGTGAACCTTTAAACGGTGTAATGCTTTGTGTGGTTTGCGGAGCACTATATTTCATCAGCCTGATTATGGTAAAAAGGAACGGACCCCAGTATGTATTGAATGAACGGGCGGCTTTTTCTATTCTGCTGATAAATTCTTTTCTGATTTTTACATTTGTGGCAGGTTTCTTTGGGATTATGACCAATCGCTCCAGACATTACGAGCAGGAACTTGCTAAGCAGGCGCTGCACGACCAGTTGACCGGGTTGTACAACCGTCAGTATATGGTAGATTTTCTGGATCAAATGTGGAGAGAAGGCCGGACCTGTAATGGCTGGATTGCCATCATGGATGTGGATGATTTTAAAAAAGTAAATGATCAGTATGGACATAATTGCGGGGACTGTGTGTTGGAAAGTATTGGCGCACTGATCCGCTCTGTATGCACAACACAGGTGAACTGCCGGTGGGGTGGTGAGGAGTTTCTGATTTTTGGAGAAAATCAAAGCCTGGGGCAGGCACAGGATGCACTGGAACGACTGAGAAAAGCAATTGCCCAGCATCCTTTCCGGTTTGAGGATGACTGCCTGCGGATTACAGCAACCATTGGGGCTCAGACTTTCCGGGAGGCATGGTCGATGGATGAATGGATCGCTGAGGCAGACCGCAAGCTGTATCAGGGAAAATGCAGCGGTAAGAACAGGGTGGTAAGTTAGCAGAGAATTGTCACCCGCATTTCTGTTTCTTCATATAGTAAAGCGTATGAACTTGATTGGAGGAGTAGAAATGAAAACAAAAAGCAAAGGGACGAAAAGAAAGCGGAGCGTTGTCGGTATTTTACTGACAACGCTTTTTGTGTGCATGATGACAGGCTGTGGCGGTAAGGCCCCGGCATCCGGAGAAAAGACATCGGGGAAAGAAACTGCGAAGGTAGTGTTGAATGAGGTGGCTCACAGCATTTTCTATGCGCCTATGTACGTGGCAATTGAGGAAGGTTATTTTGAAGAGGAAGGAATTGATCTGGAACTGGTAACCGGTTATGGAGCGGATAAAACCATGACGGCATTGCTTACAGGTGAGGCAGACATTGGATTTATGGGATCGGAAAGCAGCATTTATACTTATCTGGGAGGAACACAGGATTATGCGGTAAACTTTGCCCAGCTGACCCAGCGTGCAGGAAATTTCCTGGTGGCAAGGGAGCCGATAGAGGACTTTGACTGGTCTTTGTTACAGGAGCAGGATGTTTTAGGCGGAAGAGCAGGTGGCATGCCGGAAATGGTTTTTGAGTATATTTTAAAGAAACATAACATGGACCCCAAAACGGATTTAAACATTGACCAGAGCATTGATTTTGGTTCCACAGCAGCTGCTTTTTCCGGTGGTCAGGGAACCTATACGGTGGAATTTGAACCCTATGCCACTTCTTTGGAACAGAAAGGAGACGGCTATGTGGTGGCATCCCTTGGGGAAGCATCCGGCTATGTTCCTTATACTGCCTTCAGCGCCAAAAAGAGTTATCTGGAGGAAAACCCGGAGATCATCCGAAAATTTGTCAATGCCTTAAAAAAGGGAATGGAATTTGTGGATTCCCATACCTCAGAGGAGATTGCAAAGGCCATTGCACCTCAGTTTAAAGAGACGGATGGGGATGCACTGGCCATCATCGTGGAACGGTATAAGGCGCAGGATAGCTGGAAGAGTGATCTGGTGTTCACAGAAGAGGCATTTACTCTGCTTCAGAATATTTTGGAGGAGGCAGGAGAACTTTCCCAGAGGGTACCCTATGAGGATCTGGTGAATATGGACTTTGTAAAGTAGGAAAAATTCCCTGCAGACTATCGACAGCACCGCTTTTTTTCGGTATAATAAAAAAGGTTGTACATAATATGTACCCAGGATGTCAAGAGGACACAAGGAGGCAGATTTCACTGCGTGAAATTAGCAAAATAAGGAGGATTAGAAATGGGAGTACTATCAAGATTCAAGGATATTATGGCGGCAAACTTTAATGCTTTACTGGATAAAGCAGAGGATCCGCAGAAAATGATTGACCAGTATCTGCGCAACTTAAACGATGATCTGGCTAAGGTAAAGGCCGAAACCGCTTCTGTTATGGCAGAAGAGAAGAGCGCAAAGAGAAAACTGGATGACTGCGAAGCAGAAATTGCTAAAATGGGCGAGTATGCGCGGAAGGCAGTTGCTGCAGGAAATGATGACGAAGCAAAACAGTTTTTGACCAAAAAGGCGGAACTGACACAGAAACAGACTGTTTTACAGCAGAACTACACATTGGCATGTGAGAACGCAGCGAAGATGCGTGATATGCATGATAAACTGGAAGCAGATATTGCAACCCTGAAGTCCAAACAGGAAATGTTAAAGGCCAAAGTAAAGGTTGCAGAAACCCAGCAGAAGATCAATAAACTCGGTTCTGGACTGGAAAGCGCCGGCAATAACATGGCAGCATTTGACCGTATGGAAGAGAAAGTCAATAAGATGCTGGATGAAGCAGATGCCATGGCTGAGTTGAACAAAAATAAAACCGCTGCATCTGTAGAGGAACTTACCAGAAGATACGACGCAGATCACAAGACAGATCAGGTTGATGACGAACTGGCTGCTTTAAAAGCGGAAATGGGAATGTGAGGATAGCATAAGATGGGATTATTTTCCAAAGAACTTTTAAATGTTGTAGAGTGGAATGAAAGTAAAGAGGGAGTCATTTTCTGGAAATGGTCTAATGATGAGATCAAGAAAGGTTCCAAGCTGATCATCCGCCCCGGTCAGGATGCCGTTGTTCTGTATAACGGCCGGATCGAGGGTATCTTTACCGATGAAGGCAGCTATGATATTGAATCACAGATCATACCTTTTCTCTCTACACTGAAATCTTTTAAGTTTGGTTTTAATACTCCCCTGCGGGCAGAAGTACTGTTTGTAAATACCAAGGAAATGCTGGTGAAATGGGGAACCAAAAATGCAATCAATGTGCAGGCACCGGGACTTCCCGGCGGTATGCCCATCCGGGCATTCGGAACCTTCTCCTGTAAAGTGGGAGATTTCGATGTACTGATTGACAAACTGGCCGGTGTGAAACACCTTTACACGGTAGACGATGTGAAAGAGCGTATCACTTCTAACCTGGATTCCCTGTTAATGACCTGGATTGGTAAAGAAGGCAGAGATATGTTTAATCTGCAGTCGGATTCCAGAAGCATTGCCAAGGGAATTGCCAGCGATCTGGATATGGATATGCGTAAGATCGGTATCTGCATTACCGACTTTAACATTGAGAGTTTCTCCTATCCGGAGGAAGTAAAGAAAATGCAGGAAAAAGCGGCTGCACAGTCTATGGTAGGAGATATGAACCGTTATACCCAGATGGCAGCAGCAGATGCAATGTCCAAACCCGGTGCTCATTCCACCGCATCTGATATGGTAAATTTACAGATGGGTATGGCAATGGGGCAGCAGCTTGTCAACCAGATGAATATGAATCAAAATCAGGCGCAGGTTCAGTCCCAGCCTCAGCAGGCAGGTGGCAGCAACGGAGGCGCTTACCCGAAATTCTGCCCCAACTGTGGCACGAAGACCGAGGGAAAACCTTTCTGTGCAGAATGTGGTGCAAAGCTGTAAAGAGCATCCGATAAAGTATATTATAATCATGTTATTCAGGACCCCGCGTCTGCGGGGTCTTATTATTGCATAGGAAGATAGGAAAGGTTTTTTATTCGTTTATGAGCATGTATGATACCTTGAATGAACAACAGAAAGAGGGCGTATTTACCACTCAGGGACCTGTTCTGATTCTGGCAGGAGCCGGTTCAGGAAAAACCAGGGTACTGACCCACCGAATCGCTTACCTCATCGATCAGGAAGGCGTGAATCCCTGGAATATCCTGGCCATCACCTTTACCAATAAAGCAGCAGGAGAAATGAGGGAACGTGTGGATAAAATTGTGGGATTTGGCTCAGAGAGTATCTGGGTATCCACCTTTCATTCCACCTGCGTACGGATTTTGCGTCGTTATATTGACCGGTTGGGCTTTGACACCAGTTTTACCATTTATGATACAGATGATCAGAAATCTTTAATGAAAGATGTTTGCAAACGCCTGAATGTGGATACGAAGCAATATAAGGAAAGAGCTTTACTGGGTGCCATTTCCTCTGCGAAGGACGAACTCATCAGTCCCACAGAATATCGATTGAGAAATGCAGGGGACTGGCGTGCAGACAAGATTGCTTTCATTTACGAGGAATATCAGAACGCATTGAAAAAAAATAATGCGTTGGACTTTGATGATCTTATTGTAAAGACGGTAGAGCTGTTCCGGGATTGCCCCGATGTGTTGGAATCCTATCAGGAGCGGTTTAAGTACATTATGGTGGATGAGTATCAGGATACCAATACGGCACAGTTCGAGCTGATCCGTCTTTTGGCAGATAAATACCGGAATTTGTGCGTGGTGGGAGATGACGACCAGTCCATTTATAAATTCCGTGGAGCTAATATCCGCAATATTCTGGACTTTGAACAGGTGTACCCGGAGGCGAAAGTGATCAAACTGGAGCAGAATTATCGTTCAACCCAGATTATCCTGGATGCTGCCAACAGTGTGATCGCCAACAACCGTGGGCGAAAAGAAAAATCTCTCTGGACCCGTATCAAAGATGGAGAGCAGATTCATCTTCGTCCCTTTGATACCGCTTATGAGGAAGCGGAGTACATTGCTTCGGATGTGGCACGAAAAGTAAGAACCGGAAAAGTCAAGTACGGAGACTGTGCCGTACTGTATCGTACCAATGCCCAGGCCAGACTGTTGGAAGAACAGTTTATCATGGAGGGCATCCCTTATGATGTAGTGGGGGGAACCAATTTCTATGCCCGCAGAGAGATTAAGGACATGCTGGCCTATTTAAAAACCATCGACAACGGAAGAGATGACCTGGCAGTGAAACGGATCATCAATATTCCCAAAAGAGGAATTGGTGCTACTACCATCAACCGGGTACAGGATTATGCAGATGCTCAGAACATCAGCTTCTTTGATGCATTGACACAGGCGGAGATGATTCCGGGAATCGGCAAGGGAGCATCCAAGCTTGCCCCCTTTGTCCTGATGGTCCAGGTATTCCGCGCAAAGGCAGAGAATTATCATTTAAAGGAATTGATGTCAGATATTATTGAGACGACCCAATATGAAGACTACCTGGATGAGGGAGACGAGGAAGAAACCAATGACCGGATGGAAAATGTCCAGGAGTTATTAAATAAAATGGTGGCTTATGAAGAAACGGCAGAGGAGCCTTCTCTCAGCGGTTTTTTACAGGAGGTGGCATTGGTAGCCGACATTGACCGGGTGGATGATGATGGAAACCGGGTGCTGTTGATGACGCTTCATTCAGCCAAAGGATTGGAATTTGAACAGGTCTATCTGGCGGGAATGGAAGATGGTTTATTTCCCAGTTATATGAGCATTAATTCGGAAAACGAGGCGGATTTAGAAGAGGAACGCCGCCTTGCATATGTGGGAATCACCCGCGCCAAAAAGGATTTGACCCTCTCCTTTGCCAGATCCAGAATGATTCATGGAGAAACCCAGTATAATCCGGTGAGCCGTTTTGTAAGGGAAATTCCGGGAGAACTGCTGGATGGAGAACTCAATCCTCCTAAACGTTTTCAATCTCTGGGAGATTCTTTCGAGGCTTCCTTTGAGGCATCCTTACATTCTCCGGCTCGGAGCATAAACTTCCGGGACGAAAAACCTGCGGGCTATTATGGACAGGCGAAGCCCAAAGCAACTCTTCGCCCGAAAAAAACGGCCGAGGAGAATAAACCGTTTATTGCGAGAGGCATGGCATCTCTTAACACTCCCGGCATTTCCAAGGGAGGCGGAACCTTTGGAAAACCGGATTACGAGGTAGGAGACAGGGTTCGTCATATTAAGTATGGTGACGGAACGGTAAAGGCCCTGGAAGCAGGACCGAGAGATTATCAGGTGACGGTGGAGTTTGACTCCGCAGGTCAAAAAATTATGTATGCCGGTTTTGCCAAACTGTCAAAAATTTAAAAGTTTCTAAATCTAAAACTTTTATAAAGCCGTGGTAAAATCAGATACGATGTGGTATACTATTTTATATTTTTAAGAAGAGCATTTCATATAACAATGCGAGAAAGGATGGACGCCCATGTATAGATTAGAAGATGTAATCGATATGAGTAAACTGAGTAAGATGGATTTAGGCAAGCTGGGAGCTTTGCTGGGTAAAAAGGAAGAAGAGAAGAAAAAGACCAACCCGGCTGTATGGGTGGCTGTTATTGTGGGCATTGTAGCTGTAGCAGCTGCGATAGGTTATGGTGTATACCGTTACTTTGCTCCTGATTATCTGGAGGACTTCGAAGACGATTTTGATGATGAATTTGATGACGAATTCTTTGAGGATGAAGAAGAGGAATCGGATGAAGAGTCGAAAGATGAGGAATAACTTTTGATCAAAAGGTAAGACTGCCGTGCTGTGCAGAAGAGGATTCTGCCGGTACGGCAGTTTTTGATTGCATAGGAAGTTTTTCCTGTGTAATCAGGATCCTATTTTCATAAATACAGGGGATACCCCGGGAAGAGAATGTGAAGGATGAAAAAAGGTGTTACTTATGAGGGAATTGTAGAAAGAATCGACTTTCCCAACAAAGGAATGGTGCAGGTCACCATGGAAGATGGGACAACAGAGACTGCGTTGGTCAAAAATGCGCTGCCGGGCCAGAAGGTTTCTTTTCGTGTCAATAAAAACCGAAAGAAAAAGGCAGAGGGGATGCTTCTGGAAGTACTGGAGAAATCTCCTATGGAAAAAGAGGAAGCTGTCTGCCCTCATTTTGGTAAATGCGGTGGCTGTACCTACATCAGCCTGCCCTATGAGGAGCAGCTTCGTATAAAGGAAGAGCAGATCAAAAATCTGTTAGCGGCTTACCTGGAGGAAAGACCGGAGATTTTTGAGGGGATAAAAGCCAGCCCCGTTATTTATGGATACAGAAATAAAATGGAGTTTACCTTCGGTGATGAAGTGAAGGACGGACCGCTTGCTCTGGGAATGCACAAAAGAGGCAGTTTTTATGATCTGGTCAGTGTACGGAACTGTCAGATTGTGGATGAAGACTATCGTAAAATCCTGAGTGGAGTATTGGATTACTTTGCCGGAACAGGATTACTATTTTTCCATCGTTTGACCCATGTGGGCTATCTGCGTCATTTGCTGGTTCGTAAAGCATCCCGTACCGGAGAAATCCTGGTGGCCCTGGTGACTACAACCCAACAGCAGCCGGATCTTTCCGAATTTACCGGGATGCTGAGGAAACTATCTCTGGAAGGGAGAATCGTAGGAATCCTCCATATAGAAAATGACAGTGTGGCAGATGTGATTCAGAGCGACCGGACGGAGCTTCTCTATGGACAGGATTATTTTTATGAAGAATTACTGGGACTGAGATTCCGGATTTCCCCTTTTTCCTTTTTTCAGACCAACAGCTACAGCGCAGAAGTTCTCTATGAGACCGTCCGTGAATATGTAGGGGATCTGAATGAGGCCGGGGAAGAACCTGATAAAACAGTCTTTGACCTATACAGCGGAACCGGAACCATTGCTCAGCTGATGGCTCCGGTGGCAAAGAAAGTGATCGGTGTGGAAATCGTAGAGGAAGCGGTGAAAGCAGCCAGGGAAAATGCTAGGGACAATGGATTGGATAACTGCGAGTTTATTGCAGGAGATGTCCTGAGGGTACTGGACGATCTGGAGCAGAAGCCGGACATGATTATCCTGGATCCGCCCAGAGATGGCATTCATCCCAAGGCAATCGGTAAGATTCTGGGATATGGTGTGAAACAGCTGGTGTATATTTCCTGTAAGCCCACCAGTCTGGCAAGAGATCTGGAGGCATTTTATGCCGCCGGTTATCGCATGACCCGGTGTGTCAGTGTGGATCAATTCCCCTGGACCACAGGGATAGAGACTGTGGCACTTTTAATAAAAAGGTAAAAAAGAGCCGCCGCGAAAATGCGGTGGCTCCTTTTAACAACAGGCTCAGCTGCCTCTATTTCTTTCTTTTGGTATCAATGTAGTCTTCAATGATTTTTACCGTATTATCGATGCCCAGTTTACTGCTGTTGATGGACAGCTCGTAACCGCGGGAATCACCCCAGTGCATGGGGCAGTGGCTGTTATGGTAAGCCTTTCTGCGGCGGTCTTTTTCCTTACAGAATACCTCAGCATCGTGATGGCTCATGTTGTGAAGCTGGCAGATACGCTGAATCTTTGCCTCGGAATCCCCCAGGATAAAGATAGTGGTTAAGCCCTCCGTGCCCTGTAATACATGCTCAGCACAGCGTCCTACGATGACGAAGGACTCACCGGAGGCAGCCTTTTCCTTTAAGTATTTAAACTGTAATTCAGCCACATTTTCAGCGGGAGACATGCTCATGCCCCGGACTTTGTGGTTAAAGAATAAACCCTTCTGCTTCTCATCAAAGGCAGACAAATCTTTTGCGGACAAATTCTTTTTCTCGGCCATTTCGTCCAACAGATTGTGGTCATAGAGGGGCAGTCCGTAATGGTCTGCAAGTTTCTGGGCGATTTCATGACCGCCACTTCCATACTCACGTCCAACAGAAATGATAAGTTGTTTTTCCATAGTAGTTTCCCTCCTGTTTTATAAATATCTTACATAAATGCTGATAATAGAAAGTGCTACTACTATTATAGTCGCAGGGGCCATCACTTTGCAATATTTTCCCCAGCGGATGATATAACCTTCCTTGGCGGCGGTAGCCACACCAACCACGTTGGCAGAAGCGCCGATAGGGGTTGCAGAGCCACCTACATCAGTTCCCATGGCCAGAGACCATGCCAGAACATCCAGAGGGACACCCTCGGTGGCAGCCAGTGTATTGATGATAGGAATCATGGTTGCTGCAAAAGGAATGTTATCTACAAAAGCACTTGCCACAGCGGACAGCAGGATGATAATGGCAATCATCAGCATGAAGTTACCGCCACTGATTTTTCCAATGAAATCAGCCATGACATTTAAAATACCGGTCTGCTCCAGACCACCTACCACAACGAACAGTCCCACAAAGAACAGCAGGGTTTTGTAATCCACGCCCTTTAATACCTCGCCGATGTGTTTACCGGCAGCAATCAGAGTGACCACAGCGATGAAGACGCCGATGGTGGATACGGTCAGCCCGGTGGTCGCGTGGGTAATCAGCAGAACAACCGCGCAGAGGAAAATCACGCAGCTTGCAATAAAGCCCTTCTTGTCCACAATAGCAGATGCCGGTGTGGGGAAAGACTGAATCATTTCCTCGGTAACCGGAGTTGCCTTTAAATCTTTATGCAGAACCGCATAGAAATAAAGTACAATCACAATCAGGGAGATTCCTGCAATCACACCGGTATTGGTGAGGAAGTTCATGAAGGAATATCCAAGAGAAGTACCGATGATGATGTTGGGCGGATCTCCACACATGGTGGCAGAACCACCTAAGTTTGCACAGAAAACCTCGGCAAGAATCATGGGAACCGGGTTGAATTTCAAAAGCTGTGCCAGTTCAATGGTGACAGTAGACAGGAATAGAATAACAGTGATGCTGTCGATGAACATGGACAGGAATGCAGCCAGTACCATGAAAGTGATGAAAAGAGGAATCACCTGATACTTGACTAACTTTGCCAGTCTCATGCAAAGCCAGCGGAAGAAGCCTACACGGGCCATACCTTCCACCATGATCATCATGCCTGCTACGAAGACAATGGTTTCCCAGTTGATACCGGCAGATACACCGGCGGATTCTCCGGCACTATACCAGAACTGGGGTGTAAAAAAACTATGTAGATTCAGGGTTTCCCATACGGCACTCATGCTGTGCATACCTACGCCAAACACGAAGATCAGTGTAAGTAATGCACATCCAAGGGTGACATAATGACGTTCCCAAATCTCGGTAATGATTAAGACAAACATTGCCAGGAAGATTATAACTGCTAACACTTGTGCAATCATTTTCCAGTCTCCTTTTTAATAAGAAATTTTGCATACGCGAGTTATTCTACTAGTTTTTCCCTTAAAATGCAAGTGACAAACCGCCGTTTTTGTCGTTCTTAAATTCCCGGTTTTAGAGAAAATTTCATGATTAAAATCACTGGAAACATAAGGTTGCTTATGCTAAAGTAGGAGGCAGAAAAAGAATCTTGGAAGGGAGAATGCAGAATGATTAAAATAGATCTGATCACCGGCTTTTTGGGCTCCGGCAAAACGACTTTTTTAAAACTTTATGTGAAGCAGCTGATGAAGCAGGGATTAAAGGTAGGCATTCTGGAAAATGACTTTGGTGCAGTGAATGTGGATATGCTGCTGTTACAGGATCTTTTGGGGGAGCAGTGTGATCTGGAGATGGTGTCCGGGGGCTGTGACAAGGACTGCCACCAGAGACGGTTTAAAACCAAACTCATCGCCATGGGAATGCGTGGCTTTGACCGGGTGATTGTGGAACCTTCCGGGATTTATGATGTGGATGAATTTTTTGATACGTTGCAGGAAGAGCCCCTGGATGAATGGTATGAGATCGGGAGCGTGATTGCCATTGTGGATGCAAAGCTGGAAGAAACACTGTCCCCTGCCTCAGACTATCTCCTGGCGTCCCAGCTTGCAGATGCCGGACAGGTGGTTTTGAGCAAGGTACAGGAGGCAACGCCGGAACAGCTTACCCACACCATGGAACACCTGAACCGGGCATTGGAACAGATTCGCTGCGGGCGCCGATTGGGAGAGGATGTATTAAAAAAAGACTGGAAGGACTTTACCCGGGAGGACTTTGACAGAATCCGGGATTGCGGTTATCGCTCTGAACCCTATGTGAAAATGGAGCTGGACGAGGAAAAACAGTTTCAGTCACTTTTCTTTATGGAAATGCATCTGACACCGGAGCAGCTCCGGAATGCTGCAGAGCGAATTTTAAGAGCTTCGGAATGTGGCACGGTATTTCGTGTAAAGGGATTTACCCGGGAGGAGAATCACTGGATCGAGATAAATGCCACAAGGGAACAGACGGAAGTGAAACAACTGGAGAAGGGACAGGAAATCTTCATTGTAATCGGAGAAGGACTAAAAGAGGAGATGATCCGAAAACAATTACAATAAGAAACAATAAGCAAATCCGAAATACAAAACGAGAAAATTTCTCATTAACGCGAAAAGGACTGTAAGGTCCTTTTTTTGCGTGCTACAATCAGAAAATAAAAAACAAAAGAGGAAAACAAGGAGGATTTAATCATGTCAATGAAATTTAATGGAAAACACACAGGATTATTTGCAGCGGGCGTACTGTTCGGAACAGCAGGAATCAAGATTCTGACCAGCAAAGATGCCAAGAAGGTTTACACACAGTGCACCGCAGCCGTTCTGCGTGCAAAGAAATGTGTCATGGATGTGGTAAATACCGCACAGGAGAACGCAGAGGATATCTATGCCGATGCAAAACAGATTAATAAAGACCGCGAGGAGGCTGACGAGGTTTTCGAGGATATCCCCGCAGAGGCTGCTGAGGAAGCTACTGAGAATACAAATGAAGAAGGCGAGCAGGCATGAGATTTCTCATAAAGCATGAAGGAAAGGGAAGACTGCGTGTCCATGTAAACCGCCATTCTCTTACTTATGCGGAGGCAGATATCCTTCAGATGTATCTGGAGAATGTGCCTGGAATCCAGGAAGTAAAGGTTTACGAGCGTTCTGCGGATGCGGCCATCGTTTATCATGGCGACAGAGGCGGAATTTTGCAGGCATTGCAGAAGTTTGGATTTGACAGAGGACAGGTGCCGGAGACAGCAGTTGCCGGTTCCAGCCGTCAGATTAACGCGGAGTACAAAGAAAAGCTCATCGACAAAATCATCATCCATTATGGAAAACGATGGCTGTTGCCCATGCCCATCCGCAGCGTGATTACTACCGTCAAATCCGTCAAATATATTGCCAAGGGCGTGAAAACCCTGTGGCAGCGCAAGATAGAAGTACCGGTACTGGATGCAACGGCAATCGGCGTATCCGTACTGCGCAGTGATTTCACCACCGCAGGCTCCATTATGTTCCTGTTGGAAATCGGAGAATTGTTAGAGGAGTGGACCCATAAGAAATCTGTGGAGGATCTGGCACGCAGCATGTCCTTACAGACCACGAAAGTATGGCTGGTGACAGAGGGCGGAGAAGATGTGCAGATCAGCATCGCAGATGTAAAAGTCGGAGATAAAATCCGTGTCCAGATGGGCAATGTGATTCCCTTTGACGGTGTGGTCTGTGGCGGTGAGGCGATGGTCAACCAGTCCTCCCTTACCGGAGAATCCCAGGCAGTCAGAAAGGCAGAACATGCCTCCGTTTACGCCGGAACCGTGCTGGAGGAAGGCGAGCTGACCGTGATGGTCAAAGCCACCAGCGGCGGCAGCCGTTACGAGCGCATTGTCACCATGATTGAGGATTCGGAGAAACTGAAATCCTCCGTGGAAAGCCGTGCAGAGCATCTGGCAGACCGGCTGGTGCCCTATTCTTTACTGGGAACGGGACTGGTTTACCTCTTTACCCGGAATGTGACCAAGGCACTGGCAGTGCTGATGGTGGACTATTCCTGTGCCCTGAAACTTGCCATGCCGGTGACCGTGCTTTCCGCCATTCGTGAGGCGAACAACCATCATATCACCGTCAAGGGTGGTAAATATATGGAGGCGATGGCAGAGGCAGATACCATTGTTTTTGATAAGACAGGGACCCTGACGAAAGCACTTCCCCATGTGGTGAAGGTAGTATCCTTTAACGGCATGCCGGAGCAGGAATTACTGCGTATCGCAGCCTGCCTGGAGGAACATTTCCCTCATTCCATGGCGAGAGCCGTGGTGGATGCAGCGGAAGAACAGGGACTGCACCATGAGGAAATGCATTCCAAGGTGGAGTATATTGTGGCACATGGCATTGCCACCACCATCGGAACCAAACGGGCTGTCATCGGAAGTTACCACTTTGTCATGGAGGATGAACATTGCAACATTCCTCTCCACATGGAAGAACGCTTTGAGGAGCTGCCTAGGGAGTATTCCCATCTGTATCTGGCAATCAACGGGGAACTGGCAGCGGTTATCTGTATTGAAGACCCCTTGCGGGAGGAGGCACATCAGGTTATCCAGACACTGAAATCACTGGGAATCACCAATGTGGTGATGATGACTGGCGACAGTGAGCGGACGGCCCATGCCATCGCTGCCTGTGTGGGTGTGGACACCTATTATTCCGAGGTACTGCCGGAGGATAAAGCCGGCTTCGTGGAGAAACAGCGGGCAGAGGGACACAAGGTCATTATGGTGGGAGACGGCATCAACGACTCCTTGGCATTGTCCTGTGCCGATGTGGGAATCGCCATCAGTGACGGTGCAGAGATTGCCCGTGAAATTGCGGACATTACCATCCAGGCAGATGACCTGCAGGAACTGGTAACCTTAAAAATGCTCAGCAATGCCCTATTAAAGAGAATCCACGGTAATTACCGTGCTATCATCGGCATCAACAGCGGTCTGATTGTGGCAGGCGTGGCAAGTATTATTGCACCCACCACCTCAGCGTTATTACATAATACCTCAACGTTACTGATTGGACTCCACAGCATGAAAAATTTATTGGAAGAGTAATTTTAAGAATTATTCTCAATAAACCGCCTTGACGGACAGTGACAAACATGATAGGATAAAAACAGTTAGAAACAACTAACTACTGACTGACATAATATTTCATGAAAAGGGCATTTCTCTACACCGGAAGTGCCTTTTTTCAAAGAAAGAGGTTAGGAGAAACTAACTAAAAAAGAACGGAAAAGGAGTCATGATGTTCGAGAGGTATCTGATTGAAAACTGCGCCCCTACACTGGCGTCTTTAAAGACAGCCAATCTGTTTCGCTACATTTACGACACGGAAGAGGAATTGCAGGAGTCGGTGGAAAAGTGGAATGACCAGATTGCTCCGAAAGGGGTATCAGTGGAAATTTTATATCGGACAAAGGAATGGGCGCTTATTTATGTGTACCGCCGGATGGCACTGGAACGGGATTTACATAGAGATGGCACAGAGCAGCTGCTGGAGCAGTGTGGTTACGGACATGCAGTGACCGTGGAAACAGCCATCCCTCATCTGAAAACCAGATTGAAGGCAAACGACGGCTTTCCTCACGAAATCGGACTCTTTCTGGGCTATCCCCTGGAGGATGTCATCGGTTTTATCCGAAACCGGGGGCACAATAGTAAATGTACCGGTTACTGGAAAGTGTATGGTGATGCCACAGAAGCAGTCAGATCCTTTGCTAAGTTTCGCAAGTGTCAGGATGTCTACGGGCGACTCTGGAAAGAAGGACGCCGCAGCGTGTTACAGTTGACGGTGGCAGTGTAGGAGCGTTTGGGCAGAGTTATAAAAAATGAAAAAGAAAATAGTGATGGGCGAAATAAGCCCTTCACGGAAAGGTTGGTTTAATATGAGTAAAGTAGCAGTAGTATATTGGAGTGGCAGCGGAAATACCGCACAGATGGCAACCGCAGTGATGGAAGGTATCCAGGCGGCAGGCGGTGAAGCTACCGTGTTTTTTGCAGGAGAGTTTGATTCTTCTAAAATGGATGAGTTTGATGCCATCGCCTTCGGGTGTCCTGCCATGGGAGCAGAGGTACTGGAGGAGAGCGAGTTCGAGCCTATGTTTCGGGACTGTGAGTGCAAACTTTCCGGCAAAAAAATTGTCCTCTTTGGCTCTTACGGCTGGGGGGACGGCGAGTGGATGCGTACCTGGGAGAGCGAGTGCAAGGCAGACGGTGCTATATTTGCATGTCCCTGTGTCATGGTACACGAAGCCCCAGACGCGGATGTGATTGCACAGTGCAAAGAAGCAGGAAAAGCACTGGTATAGTAGAGACCATTTATAAAAAGAAAGTAAAAAGTAGAAAAAGAAAGGGCTCCGGTGACTTGCGGAGCCCTTTCTTGATGGACAAAAACACCTCTTTCTGTTATAATGCACACAAAGCATTTATACTTCTAAAACATCTCGTCAGCAATTCTGCGTACACATCAGAGACATGCCTATGGCATACCTGGAAATTTCAATGCTTTTATCACAACCAATACAAGCAGGGAGATTTCTAAAAACGCAGACTTCTCCCGGACAAAAGGAGGAGACTATGGCGAAACAGAGTGTAAAGCCGGATGTTGTGCTGAAAAACTACTGGAACGACAACGCACGGTTTGCGGATTTTTTCAATGCAGTGCTGTTCCAGGGGGAAAACGTGATTGACCCGAAGGATTTGGAGGATGTGGATACCGAGGAATCCTCGGTACTGGAACACCGCCAGTATGCGGAATCGGTAACCGCCGCCAGGGACAGCATCAAAATCCAGAAGAAATCCACGAAACACGGTGTGGAACTTGTGATGCTGGGGCTGGAAAACCAGGAGCATGTCCACTATGGGATGCCCCTGCGGGTGATGGGATATGATTACGGCACATACCGGAAACAGTATGAAAGCAATGCCGTCAAATATACAAAGACAAAAGATTTGACGGAGGACGAGTTTTTGTCCCGGATGAAAAAGTCTGACCGTTTTACCCCGGTGATTACCATTGTCATTTATTATGGGGAAAAGGCATGGGACGCGGCAGTGTGTCTCCACGATATGCTGGACATTCCCGATCAGATGAAACTTTTTGTGAATGACTACAA
>CAKRTZ010000001.1 GCA_934402515.1 uncultured Lachnospiraceae bacterium | reverse complement strand
TATCTGGAGTTCATGAAGAAAGCAAGTGCTCGGCACTGAATGATTCATAATCGGATAACTTCTGAGCATTGGGCTGTGTGCCAAATGCAAAGGGCTTGGGATATTCCCAAAATCGCCGTGTGTATGGACAACGGCTGTGCTTGCTAATCCACCAAATCCCAGTTTTCTCCGTCCCACTATATAATTCCATTTTACTTCTCTCCAAAACTATGCTATACTTGCCCTAGGTTTTGACAAGAAAGGAACGCACGATGAGCTGGAAAACAACGAATCTTCACCTCATGAAAGGTAACTTTTTAGCTGTTTACGGGGATAGTGCGCTCTTTTTTCGGTAAATAGCTTAGAATTTCACCAATAAGACTGCTATCTCCTTATCAAGTTTCTGATGGAAATTGAAAGGAGATTTTTTTATGCAAAAATTTAAGAGTAAGAAACAGATTAAGAAGTTATATGCCATGACCACTGTGGGATATTTCCAGATTGCGGGAGCATCCTGGGTGGCACTTCTGGCAATGCGGGGATTTTCCCTGTTGGAAATCGGTGTGTTGGAAAGCATCTTCCATGTGGTGAGTTTTTGTTTTGAGATTCCTTCTGGCGTGGCTGCCGATGTGTTTGGACGAAAGAAAACTCTGGTAATGGGACAGATCGTTTCCCTGTTATCTGCAATATTGATGATTTTATCGGGTGGATTCTGGACAACGGCAATTGCCATTGGATGCAGTGCGATCAGCTACAACCTGGCATCCGGTACAAGGGAGGCTCTGGCTTATGACAGTCTGAAACAGGACGGACGGGAGAAAGATTATAACCAGTTTGTATCTAAAGAAATGATGCTTTACCGGATTACCAATTCCACGGCGACCTTGTGCGCGGGTCTGGCACTTGCTCTGGGGTATCGGAAAGCCTATCTGCTGGACTGTCTGTTTGGGCTGGGAGCCATACTGATTGGACTGGGGCTTTACGAGATACAGCCGGAAATGGCAGAAAAACAGGCAAGGGAACGGTTGGTCAATGTGTTTACGGAAAGCTGGAAATTCTTAAAAGAAAACAAAAAAGCCAGAGATATTATGGTGGTGAATGCCATGGTGGGAGCAGTGTCCACACTGATTTTGTTTTTCCTGCAGGCAAAGCTGCCTCTTGCCGGACTGGAAAATGCTCTGCTCGGCCCCGCACTTTTCATCATGGGACTTGGGGCTGCTCTGGGAGCCAGAGTCGTGGTGTATTTTTCCGGCAGTCGTTACCGTAAAATCCTGTTACTGAGCATCATTGGTGTAGTGTTTGCCTTTGCCATGACCTTTACCGGAAATCCTTACGTGATGATTATGGGAGGTTTCGTGGGAGCTTTCTCTGACGATTTCCTGGAGGTGCGGACGGATGTCCTTTTAAATGAAATGATTCCCTCAGGGCAGCGGGCAACCCTGGTTTCCGTGAATTCCTTCCTCTTTTCCATGGTGATGCTTCTCATGTCCACCGCCATGGGATGGGTGATGGGAAAGTGAGGTGAAAATTGATTTTTATGGTTTCACAAATGTGGCAGATATGATACAATACTAGATTGTATCGGGCTATTTTCCAAAACGATGAAAGCATGAAGCAAAATAACATAGAAAGGCGAAAACCCTGTCAGATAAGGATTTTCGAGCAGGTATCATAGAGTATGAAACTCGGTATCGTGGGACTTCCCAACGTGGGAAAAAGTACATTATTCAATTCACTGACCAAGGCAGGAGCGGAGAGCGCCAACTACCCCTTCTGCACCATTGACCCTAACATCGGTATTGTGCCGGTGCCGGACGAGCGTCTGAAAAAGCTGGGGGAGTTGTATCATTCCAAGAAAGTAACCCCGGCAGTCATTGAATTCGTTGATATTGCCGGACTGGTAAAGGGTGCATCCAAGGGCGAAGGTCTGGGAAACCAGTTTCTGTCCAACATCCGTGAGGTGGATGCCATCGTTCATGTAGTGAGATGCTTTGAGGACACCAATGTAGTTCATGTGGACGGAAGCATTGATCCCTTACGTGATATTGAAACCATCAACCTGGAGCTGATTTTCTCCGATATCGAAATTCTGGAGAGAAGAATTGCCAAAACTTCAAAGGCTGCCCGTATGGACAAGGAGCAGGCGAGAGAACTGGATTTACAGGAGCGCATGAAAGCCCATCTGGAATCCGGTAAGCTTGCCAAAAGTTTTGAGACCGATGATGAAGACGAGCTGGCATGGCTGGCAGAGTACAATCTGCTTACCTATAAACCGGTCATCTTTGCGGCAAATGTAGGCGAGGAAGATCTGGCTGACGACGGAGCAAACAACGCCGGCGTACAGGCCGTCCGCAAATTTGCAGCAGAGAATGGCAGTGAGGTATTTGTCATCTGCGCCCAGATCGAGCAGGAAATCGCAGAGTTAGATGATGATGAGAAAGCCATGTTTTTGGAGGACTTAGGTTTAAAGGAATCCGGACTGGAAAAACTCATTGCAGCAAGCTATCGTCTGTTGGGACTGATGAGTTTTCTTACCAGTGGCGAGGATGAAACCAGGGCGTGGACCATCAAGGTGGGAACCAAGGCACCTCAGGCAGCAGGTAAAATCCATTCCGATTTTGAGCGTGGTTTCATTAAAGCAGAGGTAATCAACTACCAGGATCTGTTAGATCAGGGTTCCATTGCCGCTGCGAAGGAAAAAGGCCTGGTCCGTATCGAAGGAAAAGAGTATGTGGTACAGGACGGCGACGTGATCCTGTTCCGTTTCAATGTATAATCAGTATTGTAAGTTGAGGTGAGTGTTATGCCGGATATTATGGGTGGCACTGATATTGCATTTCCCCATCTGGGAATTTATCTGCAAAATGTGCCCAAAAGCTTTACTATTTTCGGATTTACCATCGCTTTATATGGCGTGATTATCGGCATCGGTGTTCTGTGCGGCATCTGGATTGCCACCATGGAAGCAAAACGCACGAAGCAGAACCCGGATGTTTACTGGGATTTTGCCCTGTATGCTATCATTTTTTCCATCATCGGAGCGAGAATTTACTATGTAGCTTTCGCCTGGGATGCTTATAAAGACAACCCCATTTCTGTTTTCTATCTCAGAAATGGAGGATTGGCAATCTACGGTGGTGTGATTGCTGCATTTCTGACTCTGTTTATTTTCAGTAAGATCAGAAAACAGAGTTTCTTCCAGATGGGAGATACAGCAATTATGGGTCTTCTGGCAGGGCAGATTATCGGACGGTGGGGCAACTTCGCCAACCGGGAGGCCTTTGGCCAGTACAGTGATGGACTTCTTGCCATGCGTCTGCCCATTGAGGCGGTGCGTTCCGGAGAGATCACCCAGAGCATTGCATCCCATGTGGTAGAGGGCACTAACTACATTCAGGTACATCCCACGTTCCTCTATGAGAGCTTGTGGAATCTTGGCGTACTGCTGGTGATTTTCCTGTATCGGAAGCATAAGAAGTTCCACGGCGAACTTTGCCTGCTCTATTTTGGCGGCTATGGTCTGGGACGGTTCTGGATCGAAAATCTGCGTACAGACCAGTTACAGATTGGAACCAGTGGAATTCCGGTGAGCCGGCTGCTGGCAGCAATTCTGGTGGTACTTTCCATTGTGACGGCGGTTGTTGTCAGAGTGAAGATAAAAAAGGGGCAGCCCCTGTGGAAAACAGTGGATTTAAGCTTTATACCGCCACAGCCCACGGAGAAGACCACAGAAGAAACATCAAAAACAGAATAAAACCTGAAAGAAAAAAGAAAAACAGGAGCAGAAAGCACCTTGTCAGATGATGACAGGGTGTTTTTTTATTGCATAGGAAAATACATGGGAAATTCTTAATTTTTTCTTGTCAAATGGAGAACAGTGGGGTAAGATAGTGGTGTGAAGTGGTATGAAGTGGAGTAAAGTGAAACAAAGTGGCAGATTTTGCTCCAATTCAAGTTTTCCCTTCTAAAGTTGGTGATGGCAATGTTCATGGGTGAATACAACCACACAGTGGATGCGAAAGGCAGGTTGATCATTCCTTCAAAGTTCCGCGAAGCGTTGGGAGATACCTTCGTTGTGACAAAGGGATTGGATGGCTGCTTGTTTGTGTACGACAATGCGGAGTGGAATGTATTTGAAGAGAAACTCAAACAGTTGCCGCTTACTAACAAAAGTGCACGACAGTTTGTCCGTTTTTTCCTGGCAGGGGCTGCTGAAGTGGAAGTGGATAAGCAGGGAAGAATTCTTCTTCCAACCGTTTTGAGAGAGTTTGCAGGATTGGAAAAAGATGTGGTACTGCTGGGCGTAGCCAGTCGAATTGAGATTTGGGATAAAGCAAAGCTGGCAGAAAGCCAGATGAACGAAGAAGATATGGACGCAGTGGCAGAACAAATGGCAGAACTGGGTCTGGGAATCTGATCCGGAAGGGGACTTGTAACCGATGGCATTTGTACATAAGTCTGTATTGTTGGACGAAACGATAGAAAATTTGAAGATACAGCCGGATGGCATTTATGTGGATGGCACATTAGGCGGCGGTGGACATTCCTATGAAATCGCTTCCCGATTACATGGTGGCAGACTGATTGGGATCGACCAGGATGACGCGGCGATTGCGGCAGCCACAGAGAGACTTGCGCCTTTTTCGGACAAGGTCACAATTGTGCGGAGCAATTATGTGAATATGAAAACAGTGCTGGAGGAGATGGGCATTACATCTGTGGATGGCATTCTGCTGGATTTAGGAGTTTCCTCCTACCAGTTGGATACGGTGGAGCGTGGCTTTACTTACAAAGTGGACACGCCTCTGGATATGCGTATGGACAGAAGGCAGACCATCAGCGCCAGAGAGATTGTAAACGATTATTCGGAGAAGGAACTGTTTCGTGTGATCCGTGATTACGGGGAGGATCCTTTTGCCAAAAATATCGCGAAGCATATTGTACAGGAGCGGGCCAAAGCCCCCATTGAAACAACAGGACAGCTGAACGAGATTATTAAGGCGGCGATTCCTGCCAAGATGAGAGCAACAGGAGGGCATCCCTCCAAACGCACCTATCAGGCAATCCGGATTGAGTGTAACCACGAACTGGATGTGCTGAAAAGTTCCCTTGATATCATGATTGATTTGTTAAATCCGGGTGGAAGACTTTGTATTATCACCTTCCATTCCCTGGAGGACCGGATTGTGAAGTCTGCATTTAAGAGAAGGGAAAACCCATGTACCTGTCCACCGGAATTCCCGGTGTGTGTATGTGGAAAGAAATCTGCAGGGAGAGTCATTACACGCAAACCTATTTTGCCGGGGACAGAGGAACTGGAGGAAAACAGCCGTTCCAAGAGTGCAAAACTGCGGGTGTTTGAAAAAACAAAGGAGCAGTAAAATACTTGTCATTTTGCTGCATGGGTAAATGATTTAAGTAACAGAAAAAGGGGAAAAGGAAGGGTATTTGTAACAATGGCAACAAGGCAGGTCCGAAATAAAACTGCATATATTTATGACAATACGGCAAGAGAGCTTGACGTACGGGAGGCTGTGCGCCGCAAGCCGAAAAAGAAGCTGACCAATGCCAATCGTAAGAATCGTGAAAAGGCGATTCATATGAATTTGGGATACGTGACTTTTTTGTGCCTTGCTTTAGTGGCAGTTGGCGTGGTTCTGATGGGATATATTTCCCTGCAGTCTGATATCACCAACAGTGTGAAACACATTGCAACTTTGGAAAGCCAGTTAAACGACATGAAACTCGCAAACGATGAAGAGTACAGCCGGATCACCAGCAGTATCGATCTGGAGGAGATCAAACGTATTGCCATCGGAGAATTGGGGATGACCTATGCGGGGGAAGGTCAGATCATTACCTATTCGAATGAGGGCAGTGATTATGTGAGACAGTACAAAGAAATTCCGGATAAGTAAAGCAGGTGTGATTTTTGGCAAATAACAGAAAAAAAACTTCTGATAAAAAGAGAACAGGAAAAGGGTTTTCCAAAAGAATGCAAAAGAAGCTACTGGTATTGTTTCTATTGATACTGGTAGCTTTTGCCGGGTTAAGTGCCAGACTTGCGCAGATTAACCGGTATGATGGCAATAAATACAAGAAACAGGTGTTGAGCCAGCAGCAGTATGATTCCAAGACCATTCCTTACAAGCGGGGTGACATTCTGGATTCCAAAGGAACCAGTCTGGCAGTCAGCGAAAAGGTATACAGTGTGATTCTGGATGTCAAGGCACTGCTTCGCAAGGAGGAATATCTGGAACCTACGCTGTCCGCCTTGAAACAGGAATTTGACATTGACGAAAGCGCAGTGCGGGCTTATATCAACAGTAATCCAACTTCCCAGTACTATGTCCTGAAAAAACAATGCAGCTATGACGACATCAGCGGTTTCCTGGAACTGCAAAATGATATGCAGAATAATCCCAACATTCAGGGAGTCTGGTTTGATGAAAGTTATGTGCGCAAATATCCCAATTCCACCCTGGCATGCGATGTCATCGGGTTCACCAACGGGGATAATAACGGCATGTTTGGACTGGAAGAGTACTATGATGATGTCTTAAACGGTACACCGGGACGGGAATACGGATATCTTAATGATGACTCTACACTGGAAAGAACCACCATTGCAGCTGTGGACGGCTACACCATCGTCTCCACCATTGATGCAAATATCCAGAGAATCGTAGAGAAATACATGAAAGAATTCAGCGAAGCACACCGGGATGAAGTCCGGGAGGGCCCCGGAGCGGAAAACATCGGCTGTATCATTATGGATGTGCACAGTGGCGAGATTCTGGCGATGGCAAGCTATCCCGATTTTGATTTAAATGATCCCTATAATCTGTCAGAATGGTATACCGATGAGGAAGTTCAGCAGATGAAGGATGATGACACCTATTACTCTACCTTAAATGGTATCTGGCGAAATTTCTGTATCAGCGATACCTATGAACCGGGATCTGTCGCCAAGACACTGACGGTGGCAGGAGCTTTGGAAACCGGCGCAATCACAGGAAATGAGCACTATATCTGTAATGGTTCTCTGGAAGTGGGAGGACATACCATCCGTTGTCACAATACCTATGGTGATGGCGATATTACAGTGAAGGAGGCTATTGAGAAATCCTGTAACGTGGCTTTGATGCATATTGGTCAGACAATGGGAATCAGCAGTTTCCTGAAAGAGAGCCAGGTTTTTAACATTGGATTGAAAACAAACATTGATCTGGCAGGAGAGGCCAGAACCGCATCCCTGGTGTTCAATGAGTCCACCATGGGACCATCGGAATTGGCAACCTCCACTTTTGGACAGGGATATAATGTGACCATGATTGAAATGATCGCTGCATTTTCCTCTCTGGTAAACGGTGGCTATTATTATGAACCTCATATGGTAAGTAAAATTCAGACCGGTGGTGGTGCTACCGTAAAAAATATCGAACCGAGAGTTTTAAAGCAAACCATATCCGCGTCAACCTCCGAAAAACTGATTGACTATTGCAACGGCGTTGTGACGGAGGGTACAGGACACACTGCAAGACCGGCGGGATATGCCATCGGTGGTAAGACAGGTACGGCGGAGATGGTGCCCCGTGATAAGAAAAATTATGTGGTTTCCTTTATGGGATATGCACCGGCAAATGATCCGCAGATTGCTATTTATGTAGTAGTGGACAGGCCTAATGTGGCAAGACAGGACGATGCTAAATTTGCTACCGGTATCGTGCGGAATATACTGACGGAAGTACTTCCTTATATGAATATTTTTATGACGGAGGAATTGTCAGAGAAAGAACGCCAGGAACTGGAAGAAAAACAACTGGCAGATACCTTATATTACAGTCAGTCTGTGTCCGGAAATGAAGCAACAGAATTGGATGAAAACGGAAATCCTATTGTAAATGAAAACGGAGACGAGGGAGACACAACCGGTGAGGATGGCACCACCGATGATACCACAGGCGAAAATGCCGGTGATACACAGCCGGAGGATACTTCTTCCCAGGCATGGAAAAACTTTCCGGTAGATCCTGAAACCGGTTATCTCAAAGATCCGGATACCGGGGATCTGGTGGATCCTGAGACCGGCCATGTAATGGGAAGCAGTGCCACTTCGGATGCAGGAACCGGTGTGGCAGAGGCGGGAACCACAACAGGATGGGAACCCATCACACCGGGAACTCCCGCAGAACCCGCAGAGCCCGATACACCATCCGGAGACGGCGATACGGGAGAATAGATACGAAAGAGAAAAGAATAACCTCATAAAAAGGATAATAGACTATACCAATACCTTTTTATGAGGTTTTTCATGCATAATAAAAGCCATAACCGAGGAAAAAACCTGACAGTCCTTGGGGTGGTCCTCCTTCTATTTGCTATATTGATTGGCAGGCTGGTCTATTTAATGATTTGGCAATCAGAACATTACACCAAGATGGCAGATGATCTTCATGAGAGGGAGCGAACCATAAAGGCGGCCAGAGGACGGATTCTGGATCGAAATGGGGAAATCCTGGCAGATAACCGCACGGTTTGTACGATTTCTGTTATTCACAATCAGATCACGGACCCGGAAACAGTCATTCGTGTTCTTTCTGACGAACTGCAGCTCAGTGAGGAAAGGGTCCGCACCCGGGTGGAAAAGTATTCAGCCATTGAGCGGGTGAAGAGCAATGTGGATAAACAGACCGGAGACCGCATCCGGGAGTATGGGCTGGATGGAGTGAAAGTGGATGAGGATTTCAAACGGTTTTATCCCCATAAGGATCTGGCCTCTAAGGTATTGGGATTTACAGGAGGGGATAATCAGGGCATTATCGGGCTGGAAGTTATTTACGAGGAATATCTTCAGGGAAAACCGGGAACGATTCTCACGGTGACCGATGCCAAAGGTGTGGAAGTGGAGGCTGCAGGGGAGAAGCGAATTGAACCCATCGCCGGAAATGACCTGAGAGTGAGTATTGATTTAAATATTCAAAGCTATGCCACACAACTGGCGGAGACGGCAATGGAAAAGAAAGAGGCGGAGAAGGTCTGCATTCTGGTGATGAACCCGAAAAATGGGGAAATCTATGCCATGGTGGATGTACCGGAATTTAATCTCAATGAGCCTTATACCATTGAAGAACAACTGCTCCCCGCAGATGAGCAGGGAGTGCAGGCAGATGCTGACAGTCTCACGGAGAAGGAACGGCAGGAGCTGTTAAACAAAATGTGGCGAAATGGCTGCATCAACGATACCTATGAGCCGGGTTCCACCTTTAAGGTCATCACGGCAGCTGCCGGGCTGGAAGAGAGGGTGGTGACACCAGAGGATACTTTTTCCTGTCCTGGATTTATTGTAGTGGACGACCGGAGAATCCGATGTCATAAACGGGGAGGCCATGGTGCGGAAACCTTTGTCCAGGCCACGGAAAATTCCTGCAATCCCGTGTTTGTCACTGTGGGGCTCCGCCTTGGAGCAGAGCGCTATTATGACTATTTTGAACGGTTCGGGTTATTAAAGAAAACCGGAATTGACCTGCCGGGGGAGGCGGGGACTATCATGCATAACAGAGACAAGATCGGTCAGGTGGAACTGGCCACCATCTCCTTTGGACAGTCCTTCCAGATCACACCGATTCAGCTGGCCACCACGGTTTCTTCTATTATAAACGGCGGAAACAGGGTGACACCCCATTTTGCTATCAGCAGTGGCGAACATGTTTTTCATTATCCGGTGACCACGGGAATTGTGTCAGAACAGACTTCCGCCACCATGAGGGAAATTCTGGAAAAGGTGGTCAGCGAGGGCGGAGGCAAAAACGGTGCCGTGGAAGGCTGGCGGGTGGGTGGAAAAACTGCCACCAGTCAGACACTGCCAAGAGGCTCCAACCGGTACATTTCTTCTTTCCTGGGATTTGCCCCGGCAGACGACCCACAGGTACTGGCAATCTGCATCATTCACAATCCCCAGGGTGTTTATTACGGAGGAACCATTGCGGCTCCGGTCATCCGACAGCTTTTTGAAAACATTCTTCCTTATTTGCAGGAGATGGGGTATAATCAATAAGATGTATTACAGATAAAGTTTGGAAAGGAACAATTATCATGAGCAGCAGTAATTTAACCAGCGTCGTATTTCCTATTGTGGTCGCTTTTTTGATCAGTGCAGTAACAGGACCTTTTATCATTCCCTTCCTGCACAGACTGAAGGTAGGGCAGACTGTACGAAACGAGGGTCCGGAGGCACATTTAAAGAAAAACGGAACACCTACCATGGGCGGCATTATGATTTTGTTTGCCATTGTGGTGACTTCTTTGTTTTATGTAAAAGATTATCCGAAAATCATACCCATTCTCTTTCTTACCCTGGGATTTGGAATGATTGGATTTCTGGACGATTATATTAAAGTGGTGTTAAAACGTTCCATGGGACTTCGTGCCTGGCAGAAACTGGTATTACAGTTTGTGGTAACTGGTGTATTTGCCTGGTATCTGGTGAATTACACCGATGTATCCCTGGCAATGAAGATTCCCTTCTGGCAGGGTCACTACCTTGATTTTGGAATCTGGAACATTCCGATTTTGTTTTTCATTGTCATTGGAACGGTAAACGGAACCAACTTTACCGATGGACTGGATGGACTGGCAAGTTCCGTTACTGTTGTGGTTGCGGCTTTCTTTACCGTGGTGGCAATCGGAACCGGAAGTGGCATTGAGCCGGTCACCTGCGCGGTGATTGGTGCGCTCTTAGGCTTTTTGCTGTTCAATGTCTATCCGGCCAAAGTATTTATGGGAGATACCGGTTCCCTGGCACTGGGTGGTTTCGTAGCAGCAGCGGCTTACATGATGCAGATGCCGATTTTCATTGCCATTGTGGGATTTATTTATCTGGTAGAGGTACTGTCGGTTATCATCCAGGTAACTTATTTTAAACTCACTCACGGTAAACGGATTTTCAAGATGGCACCCATTCATCATCATTTTGAACTGTGTGGCTGGTCAGAGACAAGAGTTGTTACTGTATTTTCTATTGTGACAGCATTGCTGTGTCTGATTGCGTTAATGGGCATTTAGTGCAGAAAGGCAAGGGGATTAAAAGATGAATGTAAAAGAACAGAAAGTACTTGTGGTAGGAACAGGAATCAGCGGCATCGGAGCAGCCAACCTGTTGGTAAAGCAGGGGGCAAAGGTGACTCTGTATGACCAGAACGAAAAGCTGAAGGAAGAAGATGTGCGGGCAAAACTCCCGGAGGGCATGGAGGCAGAGATTGTCATTGGAGCCCTGCCGGAGGAACTGCGCAAAAGCATTGTCCTTTTAGTAATCAGTCCCGGCGTTCCCATCGATTCTCCTTTGGTGGAGGCCTGCAAGGCAGACGGCATCCCGGTGTGGGGAGAAATTGAACTTGCCTATCGCAGTTCCCGTGGCCAGCTGATCGGTATTACCGGCACCAATGGAAAAACCACCACCACTTCCTTAGTGGGTGAAATTATGAAGGATTATATCGGCGAGGATCGAACCTTTGTGGTGGGAAACATCGGTATTCCCTACACTCTGGAGGCAGATAAAACCCAGGAAGACAGTGTTACTGTGGCGGAAATCAGCAGTTTCCAGTTGGAGACCACAGATGAATTCCATCCCAAGGTGTCTGCTATTCTGAATATCACCCCTGACCATCTGAACCGTCACCACACCATGGAGTGTTATATTGAGACGAAAGAGCGGATTGCGGTGCGCCAGACAAAGCAGGATGTATGTGTCTTAAACTATGAGAATGAGTACACCAGGGTTTTCGGGGAGAAGTGTCCGGCAACAGTGGTATATTTTTCCTCAGCCAGAAAGTTGGAAAACGGTTATTATCTGGAAGGGGAAGAAATTTTTGAGGCCAGGGAAGGGGTGGCAGAGAAACTTCTCACCATCCACGATATGAATCTGGTGGGTGTCTGCAACTATGAGAACGTGATGGCGGCAATCGCCATGACCAGAGCTATGAATGTGCCTCTGGAGAGCATCTTAAAGACCATCCGCAGATTTAAAGCGGTGGAGCACCGCATTGAATTTGTTGCTACCAAAAATGGGGTGGACTATTACAATGATTCCAAGGGAACCAACCCGGATGCAGCCATCCAGGGCATCAAAGCCATGACCAAACCTACGATTTTAATCGGCGGCGGCTATGACAAGGGCAGCGAGTACGATGAGTGGATTGAGGCATTTGACGGCAAGGTAAAGAAACTGATTCTCCTGGGTCAGACTGCGGAGAAGATTGCAGCCTGTGCCAGAAAGCACGGCTTTGAAGAAATTCTCTTTGCAGACAGTTTACAGGAGGTTGTGGACTTGTGTGCAGAACTGGCAGTACCGGGAGATGCAGTGCTGCTGTCACCGGCATGTGCAAGCTGGGGGATGTTTCCCAACTATGAGGTACGGGGCAGACAGTTTAAAGAAATGGTTCATCAGTTAAAGGAGTGAGTAAGTGGCTGACAGAAATCGGAGACGAGAAGAAAAAGCAGAACACTACTTTGATTACAGTCTGGTCTTTCTGGTATTATTTTTGCTGGGCTTTGGGCTGGTCATGATCTATTCCACCAGTTCCTACAAGGCAAATCTGGACAGTGGAGATCCAACCTACTATCTGAGAAAACAGTTGATGGCATCGGTGCTGGGACTCATCGCCATGTTTGTGGTGTCTCACATTCCCTACCAGATCTGGCAGCGGTTTGCCATGCTGGGCTATCTGGCATCCATCTTTCTCATTTTGCTCATCATTCCCTTCGGCGTGGAGAGAAACGGTGCAAAACGATGGATTTACATAGGCCCTTTAAGTTTACAGCCTGCGGAGGTGGCAAAACTTTGCATGATTCTGGTACTGGCCACACTTGCCAGTAAGATGGGACCGAAAATCCGCACGGCAAAGGGTTTCTGGACCATGTTTGCCGTTCCGCTGCCGGTATGCCTCATGGTGTGGAAAATTACTTCCAACATGAGTAGCGCCATTATTATCTTTGCCATTGCCTTCCTGATGCTCTTTGTGGCGACACCGGAGTATAAGCGGTTTATCCTCATCGGACTGGCGGGAGCTGCAGGAGCGGCAGCCGTGGTGGCAATGATTGTCAATGCTTCTGATCCGGGAACCGGTGGTTTCCGTGGAGAGCGTATTCTGGCCTGGCTTGACCCAGAGGCTTACGCTTCCGGAAAAGGATTCCAGACTTTGCAGGCCTTGTATGCCATCGGTTCCGGCGGCATTTTTGGCAAGGGTCTGGGAAAGAGTATGCAGAAGTTAGGGTTTATCCCGGAAGCACAGAATGACATGATTTTCTCTATCATTTGTGAAGAACTGGGTCTTTTGGGAGCGATTGCTGTTATCTTACTGTTTGTAATTTTAATCTGGCGCATGATGATTATTGCCAACAATTCCCAGGATCTTTTCGGAGCACTTCTGGTGGTAGGAGTGATGGGACATATTTCCGTGCAGGTGATTTTAAATATCGCCGTTGTTACCAACACCATTCCCAATACCGGTGTGTCCCTGCCCTTTATTAGTTATGGTGGTTCCTCCGTCATGTTCCTGCTCATTGAGATCGGCCTGGTGATGAGTGTGGCGAGAAGTATCCGTCTTAGGGATTATTAACAGGAACGGGACGTGCCAAAACTGCATAATATGTCATAAGCTTGCATTTTTGTGAGGCCTTATGATGAACTGTTTTCGTATTGCCGGAGGAATTCCTTTAAGCGGAGAAGTCGTGATCCAGGGATCGAAAAACGCGGCACTTCCTATTATGGCGGCCACGATCCTGACGGATGGCGTGACGGTTCTGCATCGCTGTCCCAGGATCAAGGATGTCTTTCTGATGCAGCATTTATTGGAATCCATGGGCTGCCGTATGCGCTGGGAACAGGACACTCTGTCCATTGACACCACCGGTCTGCCGAAAGAACTGCCGGAAATTACACCGGTAGCCGGGGGAAGCCAGGGGGTGGCAGCACAGCAGAAAAGTTCCATGCGTTCCACTATTACCTTATTGGGAGCGCTGCTTGGAAGATTCGGTTCCTGTTATATGGATTATCCCGGAGGCTGTGTCATCGGTAAACGCCCCATCGATATGCACCTGAGTGCACTGGAAACCATGGGGGCTGAGTTTGAGCAGGGGAAGCAGGGTTTTTGTGCGAAGGCAAAGGCTCTTCATGGAGCAGAGATTTCGCTTCGGTTTCCCAGTGTGGGTGTGACAGAAAATGTATTGCTGGCAGCAGTGTGTGCGGAGGGGGAAACCATTTTGCACGGTGCGGCCAGAGAACCGGAGGTGGAGGCACTCTGTGAGTATTTACAGTTACTGGGATGTGAAATCTTCCGGCAGAGTGAGGGAGGCGGCAGAGCAGTACTGCAGGTGAAGCCCTGCGGGGGAAGGTATTCCCCAGGAGAAAAGCAGTTGGAATACACGATTCCGGCAGATCGGATTGTGGCAGGAACTTATCTGCTTGCCTGCATGGGCACCGGCGGAGAAGTCTATCTGCGGGATGCGCCGGCGGAGCATCTTGGCATGCCGTTACAGATTCTGGAAGATATGGGAGCAGATTTGGAACGGGATCATCGCGGAATCTATCTGAAGGCTCCGAAAGACATTAAACCACAACAAATCGAGACAGCAGTGTATCCCGGATTCCCCACGGATTTACAGTCACAGCTTCTGGTAGTATTGTGCAGGGCTTTGGGGGAAAGCAGAGTGCGGGAAACTGTTTTTGAGAACCGATTTCGGATTGTGGAAGAACTAAATCGCATGGGAGCGGACATTTCTGTAAAGGGAACACAGGCGATTATCAAAGGGAAAAAGAAATTTCATGCCGAGGATGTGGAGGCGAGAGAACTCCGGGGTGGAGCTGCTCTGGTGCTGGCCGGCCTGATGGCAGATGGAGAAACCAGAGTAAGTGGGAGACATTTTATTGAGCGGGGATATGAAAATATCAGTAGAGACCTGAGAGATTTGGGGGCAAGAATCAGTTTTGAGTAAAGGAAAACGAAAGACAGAAAAAAAACGGGGCTATGTGAAGTGGATCATTCTTCTGGCTGTGCTCTTTGTCCTTGGGGCAGCTTTTGTCTATGTAGATAAAACCTATACCATCACTACCGTGTATGTGGACGGAAATGTACACTATACAGCGGATGAGATCAAGGAGATGGTACTGGGAGACCGTTTGAGCGGAAACTCCCTGTACCTGTCCATGAAGTATCGAATGAAGGGAATGGACAACATTCCTTTTGTGTCCGCCATGGATGTACAGGTGCTGGCACCGGATACCATCCGGATTACGGTATATGAAAAATCCCTTGCCGGATATGTGGAGTATCTGGGACGATACATGTATTTTGACAAGGATGGTACGGTGGTGGAGGCTTCCACAGAGCAGACAGCAGGTATCCCGCTTGTGACAGGACTGGACTTTGATCATGTCGTGCTTTATGAACCGCTTCCGGTGGAGAATACCGATGTATTTGCACAGATCCTGGACACCACACAGATGTTGAAAAAGTATAATCTGTCAGCGGATCGCATTTATTTTGATACCAATAGCGCCATGACCATTTATTTCGGCGATGTGCGGGTCGATATTGGTAATCGGGAAAATATGGATGATAAATTCATGTTTTTGACACAAAACCTGGACAAGCTTAACGGAGAGAGCGGAGTGCTCCGACTGGAAAATTATGATGAGAGTACCAGATCGGTGACCTTTGAACCGGACAAGCGTGAAAATATTCAGGTAGAGCCGGAAACAGAACCACAAACCGAGGAAACGGCTGTGGATGAAAATTCGTGAAACATTGTGAAACTTTTTATTGATAAATTTTCAAAATGATTATATGATAGTGTTTAGGAGTTTATGAGGTGAAAGAGGAGGAACAACCCTTGCTTGAGATTAAGACGAATGATGCTGAATCTGCTGCAAAGATTATCGTAGTTGGCGTAGGCGGAGCCGGCAACAATGCTGTAAATAGAATGATTGAAGAAAATATCGATGGAGTGGAGTTTATCGGAGTGAACACTGATAAACAGGCATTACAGCTGTGTAAGGCTCCCACATTGTTACAGATTGGTGAGAAACTCACCAAAGGTCTGGGTGCCGGTGCGAAACCGGAGATTGGTGAGAAAGCTGCCGAGGAGAGTGCAGAGGAGATCACCGCAGCTCTGAAAGGAGCAGACATGGTATTTGTCACCTGTGGTATGGGTGGCGGAACCGGAACCGGAGCAGCTCCCGTGGTTGCAAGAATCGCAAAGGATATGGGAATTCTTACGGTAGGAGTTGTGACCAAGCCTTTCCGTTTTGAGGCGAAAGTGCGTATGGTCAATGCCATTGCCGGTATTGAGAAGATTAAAAACAATGTGGATACACTGATTGTTATTCCCAATGATAAATTACTGGAGATTGTGGACAGACGCACCACCATGCCGGATGCATTGAAGAAGGCAGATGAGGTACTGCAACAGGCAGTACAGGGTATTACCGATCTGATCAATGTACCTGCAATTATTAATCTGGACTTTGCAGATGTGCAGACCGTTATGAAAGACAAGGGTATAGCACATATCGGTATCGGCACCGGTAAAGGGGATGATAAAGCCGCAGAAGCTGTCAAGATGGCAGTGGAGAGCCCGCTGCTGGAGACTACGATCAGTGGTGCTACCCACGTGATTATCAATGTTTCCGGAGATATTTCCCTGGCAGATGCTTCCGATGCGGTAAGCTATGTACAGGAACTGGCTGGCGATGATGTAAACATTATCTTCGGTGCAATGTATGATGCAACGCAGGGAGATACCTGTAATATTACAGTGATTGCAACCGGCCTGGGGGAGGCTGCGAATGGATCTCAGACCAGATTAAATAACAGCTTTGCCTTTAAGACACCGGCAACTCATATTTCCAACACGCCGGGGACAAGCCGTCCGGGTGTTGTGACACCTGCTGTTCCACAGCAGGGAAGTGCTCCTGCACCTGGGGTACAGGGAATTAAGAGACCCACAGACATCCACTCTTCCGTGGAAGCCAAGACATTAAATATTCCTTCTTTCTTACAGAAAAAATAATTAAAATTTTAGGGACGACATCCGTGAAAAAAAGCGGATGTCGTCTTTTTTTGTGGACAAAAGGAAGTTTTTTCCTTTGCTTCTTTGACAAAATCCGTAAAATTCCCCACGTATAATGGAGAGCGTTGGGAGCAAGGAGGTTATTTTTGTGTATGAAATTTACCTGGATCGCCTCTTTTTCCTGAATTTCAGTTTGGATCTGCTTCTGCTTTTGGCGGTCAAATGGACTCTGGGGCGTACTGCCACACGCACCAGGCTTCTCTTATCCGCAACGGCTGCCGCCACAGGATATTGTCTGCTTTTACTTTATACGGGGAGTATCCGGCTGAAAAACCTGTGGGGATTTGGAATTTTGAGTGTGGGAATGACATTGGGAGCGTTTGGCTACGGAAATCCCGGACTCTTTCTGGATAGTCTGCTTACGCTATACGGATACAGTTGTGCTCTGGGAGGCGGGCTGCTGCTCTTAAGAAAAAGAGTTCCTGCTTTCTTTGACAGATACGCATTGTCAGGAAGTCTGTTGATTGCATTGGGATTTGTGTTGACAGGAAGAGGGATCTGCCGTCGCATGAGCCGGCGGAGAAAACAGAAAGTCTATCCTGTGACGCTGGAATTGAGTGGAAAACGCTGGGAGATGACAGGCTTTCTGGATACCGGGAACGGGCTTCGGGATCCTGTCCTGGGAAAGCCGGTGAGTGTGCTGAATGCAGCGCTGTCCCAGGAAATTCAGGAAAAAATGCAGCCACAGCAGCTCATGGTCATTCCTTATCGGACCGTAGGGACAGAACAGGGAATTTTTTATGCAGCGAGGGTGGAGAAACTTTGGGTTTACACAGAAGGGGAAACGAAATGTGTGACGGATGCCCTGGTCGCTTTTTCTGATCGGGAACTTGACCACAGCAACAGGTTTCAGCTTCTGCTGCATCCGGAAATTTTGGAATAAAAAGGGGAAAGGGATTTGTATGATTTGTAGAATGGATTTATCGGATAGAATACCCTTTTATCTGGTGGGAAAGGAAACACCGATAAAGAGGGCGCAAAAGGAACCGAAGGACAATATTTTTTACATAGGCGGCAGTGATATTCTGCCGGCTCCACTGCCCACTGAGCGGGAGAACGAAATGATTCGTGGGTTGGGAACGGAAAAAAAGGAGGGGGCAAAGGCAATCCTTATAGAACACAATTTACGGTTGGTAGTGTACATTGCCAAAAAATTTGACAATACCGGCGTGGGCGTGGAGGATTTGATTTCCATTGGAACCATAGGGCTCATCAAATCCATTAATACCTACAATCCGGAGAAGAATATTAAACTTGCAACCTATGCATCCAGGTGTATTGAGAATGAAATCCTCATGTATTTGCGCCATAACTCCAAGACCAAACTGGAGGTATCTATAGATGAACCTCTCAATGTGGACTGGGATGGAAATGAACTGCTGCTGTCAGATATCCTGGGAACAGATGAGGATGTTATTTACCGGGATCTGGAAAATCAGGTGGAGCGTAAACTTTTGAAAAAAGCAATTCGAAAGTTATCACCCAGAGAGCAGACCATCATCAATCTGCGATTCGGGTTGGGAACGCCCGATGGGAAAGAAATGACGCAGAAAGAGGTGGCGGAATACATAGGAATCTCCCAGTCTTATATTTCCAGATTGGAGAAAAAAATCATGAAACAGCTTCGCAGGGAAATCTCCAAGGAAGTATGAGGAGGAAAAGATCAGCAGGTCAGGTAGTTGCGCATGGTTTTCAACGCATTTTTTTCCAGACGGCTTACCTGTGCCTGACTGATTCCCACAAGCTGGGCTACTTCCATCTGGGTTTTTCCCTCGAAAAATCGTAGGGAGATGATTTCACATTCCCTCTGGGAAAGTTTGCCCATAGCATCGTTGAGAGAGAGGTGTTCCACCCAGGTTTCTTCCTTATTTTTTTTGTCGCTGACTTGATCCATGACATAGAGGGTATCGCCGCCGTCGGTAAAGACCGGTTCGTAGAGACTTAAGGGATTCTGGATGGCATCCAGGGCATAGAGGATCTCTTCCTTACTGATGGAGACTTCTGAGGCGATTTCCTCCAGAGTGGGCTCTTTGAGATTCTTTCGAGTCAGATTTTCGCGGGTATAAATAGCCTTGTAGGCGGTATCCTTGATGGAGCGGGAGACACGGATGGGACTGGAATCTCTCAGAAAACGGCGGATTTCTCCGATAATCATAGGTACAGCATAGGTACTGAACCGCACATTCAGGGAGGAGTCAAAATTATCAATGGCTTTGATGAGACCGATACAGCCGATTTGAAACAGATCGTCCACATTTTCACCGGAGGAGGAAAACCGTTTGATGACGCTCAGCACCAGACGAAGATTTCCTTCAATATATTTTTCACGGGCCTGGGTATCCCCCTGTTGGATGCGTGTAAATAACTCTTCCTTTTCGGCGTTCTTCAGTAGAGGAAGCTTGGAGGTGTTCACTCCGCAGATTTCGACTTTATAAGATGCCATACAGATTCCTCTTCTTTCCAGTTGTTTGTATTTAGCATGACCGAAGGTACATGGATTTATTCAATGAAAAAGAGTTTTGTCAAAGGGAAAAGAGCCTGCATAGAATAATCATAAGAACAGGTGGGAGAATCCAGGGTGCTTTATTCAGAGTTTTGCAGTAAAGAAGTGATTAACCTGTGTGATTGTCAGAGACTGGGCAGGGTAGTGGATTTTGAGATGGACGAGTGCAGTGGGCAGATTCTAAAGCTTATGGTGGCGAAAAGCGGAAAGTGGTGCTGTTTTTTTGCACCGGATGTGGAATACACCATTGATTTCTGTGATATCAGACAGATTGGACCGGATGTGATTCTGGTGGAATTGAAAGGAAGCCGGTGTACGGATCGCTGCAAGCGGCGGGAGCGGGAGAAAAACCATTGCTGTTGACATAAAAAGTTGACATAAAAATAAAAATAGCATATACTTATGGTCAGAAATATAAGGTTGTACAATAAAATGATCGGAGGCCTTTTCTATGAAATGTCCTTTTTGCGGCCATGAAAATACCCGTGTAATTGATTCGAGACCTGCTGAGGAAAATAATTCCATCCGCAGGAGAAGAGTGTGCGATGAGTGTAATAAACGATTCACGACCTATGAAAAGATTGAAACGATTCCGCTTATCGTGATTAAAAAGGACAATAACCGTGAACCCTACGATCGTTCAAAGATCGAGGCAGGGGTGCTTCGCGCCTGTCATAAACGTCCCATCAGTGTAAATCAGATCAATCAGCTGATTGATGAGGTGGAGACGGAAATTTTCAATCGTGAGGAAAAGGAAATCCCCAGTCAGGTGATCGGAGAACTTGTAATGAACAAACTCAAGAATCTGGAGGAGGTTGCCTATATCCGATTTGCCTCCGTTTACCGTGAATTTAAAGATATCAATACTTTTATGGACGAACTGAAAAGAGTACTGGACAAGTAGAGTCAAGAAACCGAACCGCTGTGCATGATGCACGGCGGTTTTTTTAGTTCATAAATATCAGTTTAATCTTTTTTTAATCGGAAATTCATCTGCCGTGAAGAAAAATCAGTTACTCTGTCGTTTATAAATAAAGTATTGACAAGAAATAGAAAACGTATTATTGTACTAATTGTCTAATACAGTAATAAAATGATACAGTGGAAAGGAATAAATGTTATGAGTGCATTGGTACAGATTGAGGATCTGAGTAAGATCTACAATCCTGGTGAAAATGAAGTCAGAGCTTTGGATCATGTCAATCTGGAGATTGAGGATCAGGAGTTTGTGGCGATCATCGGTCATTCCGGTTCCGGTAAATCCACCTTAATGAATATGTTAGGATGCCTGGATGTACCCACATCGGGAACCTACCGTCTTCACGGAAAGGATGTTTCAGATCTGAGTGATGACGAGTTATCCGATATCCGAAATAAGGAAATCGGGTTTATTTTTCAAGGATTCAATCTGATTCAGAATCTGACCGCCTTGGAAAATGTGGAACTGCCCTTGATTTACCGCAAAGTTCCCAAGGCAAAGCGGGAAGAACTGGCAGTGAATGCCCTGGAAAAAGTTGGGTTGGGACATCGAATGGATCACAGACCAGCCCAGATGTCCGGCGGCCAGCAGCAGCGTGTGGCAATCGCAAGAGCCATCGCACAGGCGCCGCCCATTATCCTTGCAGATGAACCTACCGGAAACCTGGATTCCACATCTACAGAGGAAATTATGCAGATTTTGAAAGATTTACATAAGGAAGGGCGTACGGTAATCATCATTACCCATGACAATGATATTGCAAAACAGGCACCCCGTCGCATTATGATTAAGGACGGCAAGGTGGAATCTGACACGAAGTATGACCATGAGGGAGGAAACGAAGAATGAGAAAGAAGAATGCAGCAGAGATAGAAGAAGGAAAGAAAGTAAAAAAGAAATTATCCAAGAGGGCGAAACGCCGGATTGTGATTTTCACCGTAGTAGGTGCCGTCATTATTTTCGTGATGGTACGGGGACAAATTCAGGCAAGACAGCCTATGCCGGCAGAAACCACCCAGGCACTTACCGGAGATCTGGAACAGACCTTAAGCACCAGTGGTACCGTGGAAAGTGAACAGACGAAAACCTACTATTCGCCGGTGGGAGCCACCATCCAGGATGTACCGGTGGAATTGGGAGATGCAGTGACGGCAGGACAGCTTCTGGTTGCCTATGATGTGAATGATCTGGAAAATGCCAAAGAACAGGCTCAATATCGTACCCAGGCTGCCGTGAACAGTTATCTGGGAAGTGCAGCTCAGAATACCCAGAGTGGTGGAAAGTATGCAGAGGCATCGACCAATCTGGACGTATTGGAACAGCAGATTTCTGACCAGAAAAATCTGGTTTCTTTATTAAAAGACCAGTTGGAGGACAAAACCAACGAGAAGAAAAATGTTTACCAGAAAAAAGATGTGGAGCTGCAGAAAAAGCTGTTGACAGAGCAGGCAAACCTTTCCAGTGCCACGGGAGCAGATGCCCAGGAGGAAATCAACTGGAGAATCCGTAACATCCAGAGTGACATTGCCCAGAATAACTATGATTTATCCATGGTAGATCAGGACGCAGAGTTAAAGCAGATGAGCAAGGCGGTGGAGGATGCCCAGGATGTTTTGAGCAAATATGAGGAAGCCCGCACAGAGATGAAATCCCAGAAAAGCGGAAATGAGGCGAGCCAGAGCAGCAGCTACAATGCAGCAAGCTTAAATGCCAGTGCAAATGAATCCAAGCTTTCCCAGGAGATTGCAGAAGAAAATCTGGAACTGGCACAAAATGGTGTGACAGCCGATTTTGACGGTATTATTACCAGCCTGTCTGCGAAGGATGGAGCGCTGGCAACCCAGGGAATGGAACTGATTGAGGTACAGAGCAACAAAGAAGTTTGTGTGAAGGTGGAGTTGACCAAATATGATCTGGAAAAAGTGGCCGTGGGACAGAAAGCGGATGTGACCATTGCAGGACACGTTTATGAAGGAGAAATATCCAGAATCTACCATATGGCAACCAAGAATGCGTCAGGAAGTTCTGTGGTGCAGGCCCTGATTCATATCGACAATCCAGATGACGGAATTTTCCTGGGAATTGAAGCAAAGGTGGTACTTCACATAGCGGAGAGCAATGGTGCCCTGATGGTTCCTGTGGAGGTGATCAACGCAGACACGAAAGGCAGCTTTGTCTATGTGGTGGAAAACGGTGTAGTTACCAGAAAGGATATCGTTACCGGTATCAGTTCTGACACTTATACAGAGATTCTGGATGGACTTTCTGCAGGAGATGCTGTGATTGTGGACAGCAGCGCGGTTGAGGAAGGAATGAGTGTTACAGCATATGATTCCGCTGCACAGCAGCAGTAAACGGGGGTATCAGAATGTCACAATTATGGGAATACATAAAAATAGCCCTGATGAATATTAAAAGCAATCGTGGCAGATCGATTCTGACGATGTTGGGAATTATCATCGGTATTGCCTCAGTGATTATGGTTATTTCCATCGGAAGCGGCGTGTCGGACGAGATGAACACAGAATTGAACGCCATGGCGGGCGGTCAGGTGTATCTGTATATCAATAGTAATACTAACGACCAGAACATCGCCATGAACGAGGAAGATTTTGAGGCTATCCAGGATAAGGTAGATCATGTAGTGGGCGTTACCCCGGATTATACCTGGTACGGTGGTATCGTGTCCGGGCAGAAGGGAAACTTTGACGCCTCTGTGGAGGCAGGAAACCAGAATCTTGAGTATATTTATAAAAGAGCGATTATAAAAGGAAAATATTTTACCGCAGCGGATAATGCGTCGGCGAACCGGGTTTGTGTCATTTCGGAAGGCGGGGCGAAGAAACTTTTTGGAACCACCGATGTGATTGGAATGACGATCAATCTGACTCTGTATGATGTGACCCAGGAACTGCGGATCGTGGGGGTGCGTGAGGATGATACGGCGGCACTGTTAAACACCAGTGACGGGGATGTGTCCATCGAACTTCCAGTGAATCTGCTGTCCGCAGCCTACGGATTTTATATGGAGGACTTTAACAGTGTCATGATTATCAGTGAGGGCAATGAATATTGTTCTCAGGTAGCAACAGATGCCATCCGGCTCATTGAGACACGGCACAACATCCGGGGAGAAAATCTGGTGCAGGTACAGAGCTTTGCAGACCAGATGGATCAGATCAATTCCATGATGAGTATGGTAACCTTGTTTGTAGTATTTGTAGCAGCCATTTCCCTTTTGGTAGGAGGCATCGGCGTTATGAATATTATGCTGGTGTCCGTCACGGAACGTACCAGGGAGATCGGTATTCGTAAGTCATTGGGTGCCAGAACCTCTTCCATTCTGATTCAGTTTTTATCGGAGTCAGCGATTATCACGTTACTGGGTGGCCTGATTGGAATTGCGTTGGGGATTGCAGGAGCCTTTGCTGTATGCAATGCCATGGGCTTTCAGGCAAGCGTGCGGGTGACCACCGTGCTGGGAGCATCCCTGTTTTCTTCCGCAGTGGGTATTTTCTTCGGACTTTACCCGGCAAAACGTGCGGCAAAGTTAAGCCCCATTGAGGCGCTGCGCCACGAGTAAAAGAATCAAGGGATTCAGGTTGCTAATTTTTACAGAATGTGCGAGAATACATGGTATAGGAAGTTTCTCCCTATACCATGTATTCTCGCACATTTTTTGCAGGATGGACAAAAGAAAGGCAAAAACCATGGAACTGACACCGGAACAGCAGGAAGCACTGGACAAGAAGAAATTACCGTTACAGATTGCAGACAGACTACGTCTGATTTTTTTGTTTTTAGCATTATTTGTGGTTTTATTTTTATTTTTTGGAATGAAATTCTGGGGAGAGGCAGGCTGGTTTGTCACAGCACAGGTGAAATTATATAATTTCCTGTTTTGGGATGTGATTTTCATGCTGGCAGCCATTGTGGCGAAGGTGATTTTTACCGCCCGCTATAACCGGTATGTAAAAAGTTTGTAACTATTCAGAGCCATGTATTTATTTTAATACTTGACGGCAGGGAGCATTTTGTATACAATGTGAAATGTCCTGAGTATGATAAAAAAATAACAATTAAAAATCAGGATATGATATTTTGAGAAAGGAACAGTAAACATGAAAAGAAGAAGTAAAACACTTCTTCTGCTTACTGTGTTTACAACACTTACTATTGCACTGAGCGGATGCTCAGGTGATAAGGGCAGTGACAGCACTTCTCAGATTACCATCGGTATTGCACAGGATATTGAAGACAGTCTTGACCCCCACAAAGTAGTGGCGGCAGGAACAAAAGAAATCTTTTTCAATATCTATGAGGGTCTTGTAAAACCCGACAGCGATGGCAATTTTATCCCCGCAGTAGCCAGTGATGTAAAAGTAGCAGAAGATGGAAGCACCTACACCTTTACCTTACGTGAAGGTATCAAATTCCATGATGGCAGTCCGGTTACGGTGGAGGATATCAAATATTCCCTAGACCGATGCGCCGATGCCAGCAGTGGAGAACCTCTGGTAGCGGCGTTTTCTAATATTGACGCTGTAACCATTCTGGATGACCAGACGGTGGAGGTTTCTCTGAAGGTTCCCGATACGGAATTCCTTGCAAATCTCACCACCGCAATCATTCCGGCAGGCAACAGTGATCCTGATAAGAATGCAATCGGTACAGGTCCTTACAGATATGTATCCCGTTCTCCCCAGGAGAATGTGATTCTGGAAAGTTTTGAGGATTACTGGGGCGGCAAACCGGACATTGACCAGATTACTTTGAAGGTATCTGCCAATGCAGATTCTCTGGTCATGGATTTAAACGGCGGCTCTCTGGATATGTTTATGAGACTGACCTCTGCCCAGGTAGACCAGCTCAGTGACGAGTTTACCATCTACGAAGGAACCATGAATCTGGTACAGGCGTTATACTTAAATAACGCAGTGGAGCCCTTTAACGATGAGAGAGTGAGAGAGGCATTGTGCTATGCCCTTGACCGTCAGGAAATTTTTGACATGGCTTTTGATGGAAAAGGGGCTGCCCTTGGCTCGGCCATGTACCCTTCCTTTGGTAAATACTTCATGGAAGAGTTGAACGACGCTTATCCCACCAATGTGGAAAAAGCAAAAGAACTGCTCACTGAGGCAGGGTATCCCGACGGATTTTCCTTTACCATTAAGGTTCCCTCCAACTATGGCCCCCACATCGATACCGCACAGGTATTGCTGGAGCAGTTAAAACGAATTGGTGTGGATGCCTCCATTGAGTTGATTGAGTGGGACACCTGGTTGTCTGATGTCTATGCAGATCGTGATTACGAAGCAACCGTGATTGGTGTGGATGCTTCCACACTGACTGCACCTGCCCTGTTGGGCAGATATGTGTCCACCGCATCCAATAATTTCGTAAACTTCAGCAGTGAGGCTTATGACCAGGCGTATGCACAGGCACAGGCATCGGTGGATGATACGGAAAAAACCAAATATTACAAACAGTGTGAACAGATTCTGTCTGATGAGTGTGCCAGCGTATATATCCAGGATCTGGCCGAGTTTGTTGCAGTTCGTAAAAACTACACAGGTTATGAGTTTTATCCCTTATATGTACAGGATTTTTCCAAACTGAAAATTGTAGAATAAAGTAATAGACCACCCGTGAGGCGTGGATGTTTAAATAGGAGACGAGAATATGAGAAGAATCGGTAAGAAGTTGTTATCCATGATACTGACGCTGCTGGTTGTCTCATTTCTCGTCTTTCTTGCGTTTACTGTGATTCCGGGAGACCCGGCATTACATAAACTGGGAACGGAGGCAACCCCGGAAAAGGTGGCAGCTCTCCGTGAGGAACTGGGACTGAACCAGCCGTTACCTGTGCGTTATGGCAAATTTCTGGCAGGTGCCCTCCATGGAGATTTCGGTATTTCCTATAGCTATGGAGTGACCGTCTCCTCCATGCTGGCGGATAAGATCCCGGTGACTTTGACTCTCAGCATCATGGCATTTCTGATGATGGTGGCAGTGAGTGTCCCTCTTGGAATTTATACTTCCAGGCATCAGGGCGGAGTCGCAGACCGGATCATTTATATTTTCAACCAGATTATTATGGCAGTGCCCCCTTTTTTTGCAGGAATTATTCTGACTCTGGTGTTTGGACTGACCTTGCATCTTTTTACCCCCGGCGGATATGTCTCCTATAAAAAAAGCGTTCCGGGTTTTCTGGGATATCTGATTTTCCCGGCAGTGGCAATCGCTTTGCCCAAAGCGGCCATGGCAGTGAAACTTTTGCGCAGTTCCCTGATGGAAGAAATGAAAAAGGACTATGTGCGGACGGCATACAGTAGAGGAAACCGCTCCAAAGGGGTCTATTATCACCACGTATTGAAAAATGCACTGATTCCTGTCATTACTTTTTGGGGTATGGCGTTTACGGATATGATGGTGGGCAGCATCATCGTGGAGCAGGTGTTTAATATCCCCGGTCTTGGACGGGTATTACTCACCGCCATTTCCAACCGGGACTACCCTGTGGTGGAGGGTGTGATTCTATGCCTGACCCTGTTCATTGTGGGAATTAACACTCTGGTGGATATTATTTACAAAAAAGTAGATCCGCGGATGGATGTGGAATAGGGGGCGAGCCGGATGAAAAAGAAGAAAAATGTAAATTTAGTTCTGGGCTGTACCATTACGGCAGTGATGTTACTGCTGATTCTGGTGGGCTTTTTCTGGACACCCTATGATCCGGAAACCATGGATGCCTCTGCCAAATTTGCAGGAGTTTCCCTACGCCATCCCTGTGGCGCAGACAATTTCGGCAGGGATATTTTAAGCCGGATTATGATTGGGGCCGGAACCACCTTTCTGGTTGCCTGTGGAACGGTTGCCATCGGTGTCTTTTTTGGAATGCTCATTGGCGCTTTTACCGGATATTTCGGGGGTGTTGTGGATGAGGTGTTGATGCGGATTAATGATGTGGTGTTTGCTTTTCCCAGCATCCTTCTTGCCATGGTGATGATGGTTCTTCTAAAGGGACGGAAATATCAGATTGTCATTGCACTGGGAATTGCCTTTATCCCCAGCTTTGCCCGTATTGTACGGGGAGAATTTATCCGCTGCAAATCTATGGACTATGTGCAGAGTGCACGATTGATGGGGGCAGGACATCTGCGGATTATGTTTGTGCATATCCTGCCCAATACCATTCCGGTACTGGTGTCCTCCATTATGATTGGATTTAACAATGCGGTACTGGCAGAGGCGAGCATGAGTTTTTTGGGACTGGGTGTACAGCCTCCCGATTCCAGTCTGGGCCGGATGCTTTCCGAAGCACAGTCCTATATTTTTAAAGCCCCGGGATTTGCTTTATTTCCCGGTCTGGCGATTGTGTTGTTGGTACTTGGCTTTTCGCTGATGGCGGATGGCCTGAAGAAGTAGGTGACGATATGCTGTTGGAAGTCAATCATTTAACAATCGAATTCCATGACAGAGCCCAGTCCGTGATGGCAGTAAGAGATGTGAATTTCCAGATGGATCAGGGACAGATTTTGGGGCTGGTGGGAGAGTCCGGTTCCGGCAAATCCCAGACAGCCCTTGCTATTGCAGGCCTCCTTTCCCGGCATGACATTGAAAAGAGCGGCGAGATTATTTTCAATGGGGAGAATCTGTTAAACTGCCCCAGACATATTTTGCGCGCCATGCAGGGAGACGACATCGGCGTGGTATTCCAGGAGCCCATGACTGCTTTAAACCCGGTGAAAAAAATCGGCTGGCAGGTGGAGGAAAGCCTGCGGATTCACAGAGAAATGTCCAAACAGGAACGGAAGGAAAAAGCACTGGAAATGCTAGCCAAGGTGGAACTGCCTGATCCGGAAAAGGTATACCACCAGTATCCCCATGAGCTCTCCGGTGGCATGCGGCAGCGTGTCTGTCTGGCAGCAGCCATGATCTGTGAGCCGAAGCTGTTGATTGCGGATGAACCCACCACAGCGCTGGATGTGACCATCCAGGCACAGATTGTGAAATTATTAAAGCGCATCAACAAGGAACACGATACCGCCATTCTTTTTATTTCCCACGATTTGAGCCTGGTGCGCCAGTTGTGTGAACAGGTGCTGGTGATGAAGGGCGGCTGTCTGGTGGAGAGAGGGGACTGTGAGCAGATTTTCCGAAACCCCAAAGAGGAATATACCAGACAACTGATTGCAGCGATTCCGAAGGTGGAAAGGCGGTCTCTATGAGTGAAATTTTGCGGGTAGAGCATGTGAATGCTTATTATAAAAAGAGAAGTAACGCCTTTCTGGGAAAAAGCACCAGAGAGCAGATTCTTTACGATGTGTCCCTCACGGTGGAAGAAGGGGAAATCCATGGAATCGTGGGAGAGAGCGGATGTGGAAAGACCACCCTCGCCAAGGTGATTCTGGGCATCAATCCCCAGTACGATGGAAAAGTTATCCTGGCACCGGAAACCAGACCACAGATGATTTTCCAGGATCCTTACGGTTCCCTAAACCCGGCGAAGAAAATCGGCTGGATCATGGAAGAGCCCCTGCGGTTAAACACCCGGGATGACAGGCAGCAGCGGAGAGAAAAAGTCCTGGCCATGCTGCAGCGGGTGGGTCTGTCGGAAGAAATTGCGGAACGCTATCCCAGCCAGCTGTCCGGAGGGCAGCGTCAGCGTGTGGGCATTGCCACGGCACTGATGCTGGAGCCGAAGCTGTTGATTGCCGATGAACCTTTGTCTGCCCTGGATGTGACCATCCAGGCACAGGTGGCAGAACTTTTGCAGAAATTACAAAAGGAAATGGGACTATCCGTGTTGTTAATCTCCCATGATTTACGCATGGTTTATAATTTGTGCAAAAAAGTTTCCATTATGGAGCGGGGAAGGGTTGTCGAATCGGGAAAAGTTGACGATATATACTTTGCACCGACAGAAAAGCATACAAAAGAGTTGCTGGAAGCTGCCGGTATATGTTATAATGAAAGTTAGTAAATCAGCACTTCATTGGAAATCAGGAGCCGGAGCAGCCCGGTTCCAGTTTGATTGTCCAGGACAATGATGGTGTTGTTATTTTAAAAAAATAAGTTGGAAATTTATGAGACACGCGGTACAATAACTGTATTGCGTGTCTTTTTCTTGCATAGGAAAAGAATTCCTATGCAAAAAAAACGCTCCGCGGCGAGCGACTCTTTGATTTCCATTTTTAAGAAGGAGAGAAATCTGGATGAGGAATCCGTTTTATCCCGATGAGTGGACAGACTCCACCTATGAGATTGATTTTGAACATTATTATAAAGAAGGATACCGGGCAGTTATTTTTGATATTGACAATACCCTGGTGCCCCATGGCGCTCCGGCAGATGAGAGAAGCGTTGCTTTGTTCCATAGGCTGCATGCTTTAGGGTATCAGACCTTATTGTTGTCCAACAATAAAGAACCGCGGGTAAAGCCTTTTGCGGAAACAGTAGAGGCAGATTATATCTATAAGGCAGGTAAGCCCGCAGTGAAAAATTATCTGGCAGCCTGTGAGAAAATGGGCGTGGGGAAAGAACAGACCCTTTTTGTGGGGGATCAGCTTTTCACCGATGTGTGGGGCGCGGGACATGCGGGAATCCATACCATTCTGGTCAGTCCCATCAATCCCAAGGAGGAAATCCAGATTGTACTGAAACGCTATCTGGAAAAGCCCATTCTTTATTTTTACCAACGAAAGAGGAAGAAAGAGCATGAGAAACATTGATGGAAAGACCAGGCTGTGCGGACTCATCGGAAATCCTGTGGCTCACACCATGTCCCCTGCTATCCACAACACACTGGCAGAGGAGTTAGATCATAATCTGGTTTACAGTGCATTCCCGGTGCAGGAGGGTCTGCTGGAGGATGCCATAAAAGGCGCCTGGGCCTTAAATGCCCTGGGACTGAATGTGACGGTGCCCTATAAAAGTGCAGTGCTGCCTTATCTTACGGAAATGGACCCTCTGGCAGAAAAAATCGGTGCAGTCAATACCCTGGTACGCAAGGAAACGGGCTTTAAAGGATACAATACGGATATGCCGGGTCTGTATCGGGCGATGCAGGAGGACGGTGTGGAACTTTCCGGTGAAGATGTGCTGATTCTGGGGGCCGGCGGTGTGGCGCGGGCTGTGGCAATGATGGCAGCCACCTACGGAGCAGCCACCATTACCGTTTTGAACCGGACGGTGGAAAAGGCAGAGGTGGTTTGCAAAGAAGTACAGAATGCTTTTCCCAAGGCAGAAATTCAGGCGATGGCTCTGGAGGAATACAGGAAACTTACGGGCTATGCCTATGTGACGATTCAGGCAACCAACGTGGGAATGCACCCGGATGTAGAGGGTGTAGTCATTGCGGACACGGACTTTTATCAGAAGGTAAAGGCAGGCTATGATCTGGTCTTTAATCCGGCGGTGACCCGGTTTATGCAATGTGTACGGGAGGCGGGCGCACCGGCGTTTAATGGACTGAAAATGTTGCTTTATCAGGGAATCATCGCCTATGAACTGTGGAACGATTGTCAGGTACCGGCAGGAGCAGTGGCACTGGCTTATGAAAAGATGAAAGAGGCAATGGGAATCCATGAATAACGTGATTTTGGTAGGATATATGGGCTGTGGAAAGACCACCGTGGGAATTCGTCTTTCCTATCGTCTGAAGATTCCTTTTCTGGATACGGACAAGGAGATTGAAAAGGATCACCACTGCGTCATTTCCGATGTGTTTGCCACATTGGGAGAGGAAACCTTCCGGAACTGGGAGACAGAGTCGCTGGTGAAATTATGTAAAAACAATGCAGCCTATGTGATTTCCACAGGGGGCGGCATGGTGCTCCGGGAGGAAAACCGCCGGTTGTTGAAAAAGCTGGGCACCGTGATATATCTGCGGGCAAAACCGGAAACCATTGCGGAGCGGTTAAAGGGTGACACCACCAGGCCTTTGCTTCAGACAGAAAACCCGGTACAGCGGATTCAGGAGATGCTGCAGAAGCGAGCCTCCATTTACGAACAGGCAGCCGATGTGATACTGGATGTGGATGATAAAAGCTTTGAGGAAATTTTAGATGAAATAGAGAGGAAACTGGCATGAAGATTTTAGTAATCAACGGACCGAATTTAAATTTTCTGGGAATCCGGGAAAAAAATATTTATGGAACCCAGAATTATGATTTTCTTCTGGAAATGATTGCAAAAAAAGGGGAGGAGACAGGCTCACGGATTGAGGTGTTCCAGTCTAACCATGAGGGTGCCATCATCGACAGGATTCAGGATGCCTACTTTGATGGGACGCAGGGGATTGTCATTAACCCTGGCGCTTACACTCATTATAGTTACGCGATCCATGACGCCCTTGCCTCTGTCACCACCATGAAAAAAGTGGAGATTCATATTTCAGACATTACCAAACGGGAGGAGTTCCGCAAAGTGTCTGTGACAGCACCCGCCTGTGATAAACAGATTTACGGGCAGGGACTGGAAGGGTATCTTCAGGCGATTGATTATATTATTGCCAATTCTTGATAAAAAACAGTTGAAAAAAGTTTTTTTTTAGTATAAGATATTATAGAATTATGTTGTGAAAATTTAGGAGGATTTATTTATGATTTCTGCAGGTGATTTCAGAAATGGAGTTACGATTGAGTTAGATGGCAACGTATACCAGATTATTGAGTTCCAGCACGTGAAACCCGGTAAGGGCGCTGCATTCGTTCGTACCAAGTTAAAGAACATCAAGAGTGGTGGTGTTGTCGAGAAAACTTTCAGACCCACTGAGAAATGCCCTCAGGCACGTATTGATAGAAAAGACATGCAGTACCTGTACGCAGATGGCGATCTGTACTATTTCATGGATACTGAGAACTATGAGCAGACCTGTCTCAACAAAGACGAGATCGGTGATGCTATGAAGTTCGTAAAAGAGAACGAGATGGTTAAAATGTGTTCCCATAACGGCAATGTATTCGCTGTTGAGCCTCCTCTGTTTGTAGAGTTGGAGATCACCGATACGGAGCCCGGATTTAAAGGCGATACCGCTACCGGCGCAAGCAAACCTGCAACCGTTGAGACCGGAGCTACTGTTTCTGTACCTTTATTCGTAAACCAGGGAGATAAGATCAAAATCGATACCCGTACCGGTGAGTATCTGTCCAGAGTATAAGGTCTATTTGAACGCGGATTATTTGTACGAGCTTTAAGACATTGGAAAGAAATTTCCAATGTCTTTTTTAATTCATAGGAATTTCTTTCATTCGTTTTATTTTATTTCAAATAAATAAAGAGAAAGGGATAACATTTATGGGTTATGATGCATTTATAGAAAAGATGGTTGAGGCTGTAAGAAAAGAATTTACGGAAGAGACAGAGGTGAGTCTTACCACTGTACAAAAAAATAACGGAGTCGTGTTGAAAGGAGTAATGATCAAAGAAAAAGGCGTCAATACGGCTCCGGCAATTTATCTGGAAGCTTATTATCAGATGTATCGGGAGGGAAAAAGCCTTGGGGAGATCCTGAAGGATTTTATGCTGGCTTATGGAGAGGCACGGCAAAGGGAAGAATTTGATGTGAGGCTTTTTACACAGTTTGAAAAAGCGCGGCATCGTATCCTGTATAAGCTGGTGAACTATGAACGGAATGTGGAACTTCTGGAGCAGATTCCTCATGTCCGCTTTCTGGACCTGGCGGTGGTTTTTTATTATTTAGTGGAGAAACAGCATATGGGAAGTGCTGTTATTCTGATTCGTAATACGCATCTGGAATACTGGGGTGTGGACTGTGATGAGATTTATGGATGGGCAAAGAAAAACACACCGACACAGATGCCTTCAGAAATTATGCGTATGTCAGAACTGCTACAGGAGGCCCTGGACATGGAAGTGCCGTTGGAACAGGATGCTCCCATGTATATTTTAAGCAACAGCCAGAGAAATTTAGGCGCAAGCTGTATTCTCTATCCGGATATCTTGAAAAATTTCGGGGGAATGATTGAAAATGATTTTTATATTCTGCCCAGTTCCATCCATGAGGTGATTTTGCTTCCTGTCTGTGAGGCGGAGAGTCCGGTCAGACTGCAGGAAATGGTAAAGGAAGTGAATCAGAGCCAGGTGGAACTCCAGGAGCAGCTGTCTGATCAGGTTTACCTTTATGAAAGAGAAACAGCAAGAGTGAAAATCTGCTGTTAAAGAGACTGCTTTGAAGTGCTGTGACAGTCAAAAGCAAGTTCTTTTGACTGTCAAGAAAAAATACTTGACACCCTCTCATTTTTCCTGTATGATAGCAAAGGATAACGGGTGGGAGTTTGTATGGAGCGCATTGTAGAGCAGAGTCTGTTATATGATTTTTATGGAGAGTTGCTTACGCCTCATCAGAAAGAGATCTATGAGGAAGCGGTTTTCGATGATATGTCTTTAGGAGAAATCGCACAGGAGCAGGGAATCAGCAGACAGGGAGTCCATGATTTGCTCAAACGCTGCAACAAAATTCTGGAAGAATATGAATCCAAGCTGCACTTGATGGAACGTTTTTTGCAGATGAAGCAAAAGGCAGAGGAAATTTCCAAAGTGGCAGAGCAGGCGCAGACAGAGGGCTGTGAGAAGCTGGATGAAGCGTTGAATACGATCCGTCGCCTTTCGACGGAAATTTTAGAGGAGCTTTAACGGATGGCATTTGAAAACTTAACGGACAAACTGCAGAATGTATTTAAGAACTTGCGCAGCAAAGGCAGATTGACCGAAGAGGATGTCAAAGCTGCACTCAAGGAAGTAAAGATGGCTCTGTTAGAAGCAGATGTTAACTTCAAGGTGGTGAAGCAGTTTATTAAATCTGTGGAAGAACGTGCAGTAGGACAGGATGTCATGAACGGCTTGAACCCCGGTCAGATGGTGGTCAAGATTGTAAACGAAGAACTGGTAAACCTGATGGGTTCTGAGATTACCCAGCTCCAGTTTCAGCCGGGAAAAGCCATTACCGTTATACTGATGTGCGGTCTTCAGGGGGCAGGTAAGACGACTGCCACAGCCAAGATTGCAGGAAAACTGAAATTAAAGGGAAAGAAACCTTTGCTGGTAGCCTGTGATGTATATCGTCCCGCAGCCATCGAGCAGTTGAAGATTAACGGAGAGAAGCAGCAGGTTGAGGTGTTCTCCATGGGCACCAAGGTAAATCCTGTGGATATTGCAAAGGCTTCCATTGAGTATGCCACAAAGAATGGCCACAATGTGGTGATTATCGATACAGCAGGCCGTCTTCATATTGATGAGGATATGATGACTGAACTTCAGGAGATTAAGGCACAGATCACGGTGCATCAGACTCTTCTGGTGGTAGATGCCATGACCGGTCAGGATGCGGTCAATGTGGCAAAAGAATTTGACGAAAAAGTGGGAATTGACGGTGTGGTTCTGTCCAAGATGGATGGCGATACACGAGGCGGTGCTGCATTGTCTGTCAAAGCAGTGACCGGCAAACCCATTCTTTATATCAGTACCGGTGAGAAACTTTCTGATTTGGAAGAGTTCCATCCGGATCGAATGGCAAACCGAATCCTTGGCATGGGTGATGTACTTACCTTAATTGAGAAGGCCCAGGAAAACATTACCATTGATGAAAACAAGGAAAAAGAGATGGCTGCCCGGATGAAGAAGGGCAAATTCGATTTTAACGACTATCTCGAGAGCATGAAGCAGATGCGCAATATGGGAGGGCTTTCCAGCATCCTCGGTATGATGGGGGGCAAGGCAGGCGACATTGAGGGTATGGTGGATGAGAAACAGATTGCCCGGATGGAAGCGATTGTCTTATCTATGACGAAAGAAGAGCGCGGTAATCCCAAATTGCTGAATCCGAGCCGTAAACACCGCATTGCAAAAGGTGCCGGCGTGGATATTGCTCAGGTCAATCGGTTCATTAAACAGTTTGAACAGTCCCAAAAGCTTATGAAACAGTTCGGTGGCGGCAAGAAGGGTCGCGGCATGTTTGGCGGAATGGGCGGTATGGGAAGGATGAAGTTCCCGTTTTAAAGAAATGAGGAATTAGAGAGTTTACTCTATTCAATAGATTAACAATTAATTTTTATTTATGGAGGAAAGAACAATGTCAGTAAAAATCAGATTAAGAAGAATGGGTCAGAAGAAAGCTCCTTTCTATAGAATCGTTGTAGCAGATTCCAGAGCACCCAGAGACGGTAGATTCATCGCAGAGATCGGAACCTTCGATCCCAGCACCGAGCCCAGCACTTTCAAAATTGACGAGGAAGCTGCAAAAACCTGGATCGCAAATGGTGCACAGCCTACCGATGCTGTTAGCAAAATCCTGAAAAACGCTGGTATCATCGAGAAGAATAAGTAATTTTCAGCTTTTTCAAAACACTTTGGGAGGTGTATCATGAAGGAATTAGTCGAAGTAATCGCAAAGTCTCTTGTCGATCATCCGGATGAAGTCGTTGTTACGGAGAAAGAAGAAGGCAAGAACATCACCGTAGAACTTCATGTTGCTGCATCGGATATGGGTAAAGTAATCGGAAAGCAAGGCAGAATTGCAAAGGCAATCCGTTCCGTAGTGAAAGCAGCATCATCCAAAGACAATAAGAAAGTAGATGTAGAAATCGTCTAAGTATTGACTTACTAATCTTAACGTCGCAAAAGAAGCGCCGCGGATACGAATGTGTCTGTGGCGTTTTTTATAGCATAGGGAATTTCCTATGCTATAAAAAGCTCCGCGTGGAGCGCACCGCGGCGGAAATGAAGGATGTTGTTAAAACGACCCGCCGCAGGCGAAGAATCCTGCAAGCAGGATTCTATTTAAAGGAAAAAATATGGAACAGAAATTTCAGGTGGGCATCATCAGTTCGGCCCATGGTATTAAGGGAGAGGCGAAAGTCTATCCCACCACAGATGACCCTGCCCGGTTTAAAAAGCTGAAAAAGGTGCTTTTAGATACGGGCAAGGAAGAAAAAGAAGTAGAAATCGAGAGCGTAAAATTTTTCAAACAGTTTGTCATTCTGAAATTCAAGGGAATTGACGACCGCAATGAAATCGAACGGCTTCGCACCAGAAGTCTCTATGTGATGCGGGAGAACGCTGTCAGATTAAAGAAAAATGAATATTACATCGCTGATTTAATTGATATGAAAGTTCGGGAGGACAATGGCGAGGAATTGGGAACACTGGTGGATGTGCTGCAGACCGGTGCCAATGATGTGTATGTGGTGAAAACTCCCGCTGGGGAGGAAATTCTCCTTCCCGCCATCAAGGAGTGCATTTTATCTGTGGATGTGGAACAGGGTGAAATGACGGTACATGTAATGGAAGGACTGCGGGGATGAACTTTCATATTTTGACACTGTTTCCCGATATGGTGATGCAGGGACTTCATACCAGCATTATCGGGAGGGCTGTGGAAAGCGGTTATCTGAATATAGAGGCTTTGAATATCCGGGATTATACCCTGGACAAGCATAAAAAGGTGGACGACTACCCTTATGGTGGGGGTGCCGGTATGCTGATGCAGGCGCAGCCGATTTATGATGCCTATCGTGCGGTTATGGAAAAGGTGGAACATAAGGACAAAACCCGTGTGATTTATGTGACTCCCCAGGGAAAAACCTTTAATCAACAGATGGCGAAAGAGTTTGCCAAAGAGGAGAATCTTGTTTTCCTTTGCGGTCACTACGAAGGCGTGGATGAACGGGTGCTGGAGGAGATTGTCACAGACTATGTTTCCATCGGAGACTATGTCCTCACCGGGGGTGAACTGCCTGCCATGGTGATGATTGACTCTATTTCCCGTATGGTGCCCGGGGTTCTATCCAATGAGGAATCCGGAGAGACGGAATCCTTTTCCGGTTATCTGCTGGAATATCCCCAATACAGCCGCCCGGAAGAGTGGATGGGGAAAAAAGTCCCGGAAGTTCTTCTTTCCGGCAATCATGCCAACATCGCCAAGTGGAGGCTGGAGCAGTCAGAACTCCGCACGAGGGAGCGCAGACCGGATCTGTATGAGCGATACACGGAGCAGCAACGATTGGAAAAAGAGCGGATTGCCATGGAAAAAGCGGAAGCAAAACGGCTCCGCAGACTGGCGAGACTGGCAGAACAGGAGGCGGAGAAAGCCTCGGAAACTCCCGAAAATTAGTGGTTGCAATTTACAGGCACTTATGATAAACTACAATGGTTGCTAAGTGTGAGATGGTCCTCTGTTACCGATGTGGTATTAAGAACATCCAGAAAACAGGAGGAAATAAAAATGCAGGAAATTATCAAAGAGATCGAAAAAGAACAGTTAAAAGAGTCCGTACCTCAGTTTAACGTAGGTGATACTGTTAAGGTATATGGTAAGATCAAAGAGGGTAACCGTGAGCGTGTTCAGGTGTTCGAGGGAACCGTTATGAAGATTCAGGGCGGCAGCAACCGTCAGACCTTCACTGTTCGTAAATCTTCCAATGGTGTTGGTGTTGAGAAGACCTGGCCTGTTCACTCCCCTAACGTAGAAAAAGTAGAAGTGATCCGTAAGGGTAAAGTAAGACGTGCAAAACTGAACTACTTAAAGGGACGTGTTGGTAAGAAGGCTAAGGTTAAAGAAATCATTAAATAGTTACCTGAAAGACAGGGGCAATTACGGAAAGGTAATTGCCCCTATTTATATTTCTGTGTTAGGATAGAGATATGAGAAGAAGACAAAGAGGGTTAAATTTTTATCGTAGAAGGAAAAAAATCAGTTCCGGGTTTATCAAGGAGTTTTTCAGCTGGGCGTTTGGAATTTTTACAGCAGTTTTTATGGCGGCAGTGCTTGTGATTTCTTTCGGGGTACAGACCAGTATGATCGGAAATTCCATGGAACCAGAATTATATAACGGACAGCAGGTGTTTATCAATCGATTTACCTATAAACTGATGTCACCCAAACGGGGAGATGTGATCTGCTTTTTACCGAATGGAAACCAAAATTCCCACTACTATGTGAAACGAGTGGTGGGATTGCCCGGCGAAACCATACAGATCCGTGATGGAAAGGTTTATATTGACGGTTACCTTTTGGATGAAGACAGCTCCTTTGACAAGATGGCAGACGCCGGAATTGCAGCCACGGAGATCACACTGGAGAGTGGGGAGTACTTTGTACTGGGTGATAACCGCAATTATAGTGAGGACAGCCGGTCAGCCAATATCGGGGCGGTTTCCAAGGATCATATTGTGGGGAAAGCATGGTTTCACCTTGGCAATGCCCAAAGTGGAATGGGATTTGTGAAGAGTAAGAATTAAGAAAGGGTAAAGTTGAAAAGATGAATTATCAGTGGTATCCCGGGCATATGACGAAGGCAGTCCGTTCTATGCAGGAGGACATAAAACTGGTGGATCTGGTGGTGGAAGTGCTGGATGCCAGAATTCCCATCAGCAGCAGAAATCCGGATATAGATAGTCTGGCGAATAATAAGGCGAGGCTGGTGCTGTTGAATAAAGCCGATCTTGCCGATAATAAATATAATGAAAAATGGGTGACTTATTTTAAGGAAAAAGGAATAACAGCCCTTTTGATCAATGCAAAAACAGGAAATGGTTTAAAGGGAATTCAGGCGGCCGTTCAGGAGGCCTGTAGGGAAAAGATTGAGCGGGACAAAAGACGGGGAATTAAAAACCGTCCGGTGAGAGCCATGGTGGTGGGAATTCCTAATGTGGGCAAGTCTACCTTTATCAATGCCTATGCAGGGCGTGCCTGTGCAAAGACCGGAAACAAGCCTGGTGTAACAAAAGGAAAACAGTGGATTCGTCTTGGAAAAAATCTGGAGCTTTTAGACACTCCCGGCATTCTGTGGCCGAAATTTGAAAGTCAGATTATCGGAAGAAATATCGCCTTTATTGGTTCCATGAATGACCAGATTATTCAGATCGAGGAACTGGCATTGGATCTGATCGAAGTACTGGAGAAATTATATCCGGGAATTCTAAAAACCCGTTATGAAGCGGAGACACCGTTAAAAATCGAAACAGAGGACACCAGAGTGCAAATGCTGTACCAGATCTGTGAGAGCCGTAAATGTTACAAAAAGGGTGAGGAATACGATACAGAAAAGGCGGCAGCTCTGTTGTTAGATGACTTTCGGAACGGTCGTCTGGGAAGAATCACACTGGAGCAGGATTTGGGAGGACTAGAAAAATCATGAAGAAAGTTATAAAAGAGATTATTACCACCAGTCTGTATGTGTTGCTGGTGCTTTGTCTCAGTTATTTATTTATTACTTTTGTGGGACAGCGTACAGAAGTACAGGGGTCATCCATGGAGGCAACCCTGAGCAATGGAGATCAATTGATTGTAGATAAAATTTCCTATCGGTTTCGGGATCCGAAGCGATATGACATTATTGTATTTCCCTTTCGCTATGAGGATAATACCTTTTACATCAAACGAATTATCGGTTTACCCGGTGAAACAATTCAGATTGATGGGGAAGGGAATATCTGGGTTAATGGAGAAATTCTGGAAGAATCTTACGGAAGAGAGATTATCCGTGATCCAGGGCTTGCGGCAGAGCCCATCACACTAGGAGAGGATGAATACTTTGTAATGGGCGATAACCGCAACAATAGTTCCGACAGCCGTGTGGAAGCGGTGGGAAATATTCATCGAAATGAAATTATCGGACGGGCCTTTATCCGTATCTGGCCTTTATCCAAGTTTGGTATATTGAAACATCAATAGATAAAAAGGAATACTATGGAAGAAAAGATTCAATCCGTGAAACAAAAACTGCAGGCAGCTACCTTGGAAGAGCTGCCTGTATTTATACAACAGTATACATCCGACGAGAGAACAGGTGTGAAGGCACTGGTGGCGAAAGCACAGAAAACATTGGATGCCTATCAAAGGGAAGTGGCGCGCACCAAGGCAATGATGGCATACGAGGAAAAGTACAGCGATTATGCTTATATTTGTGGCATTGACGAGGTGGGACGCGGCCCTCTGGCGGGTCCTGTGGTAGCGGGGGCAGTGATTCTGCCCAAAGACTGTAAACTTTTATACCTTAATGATTCCAAGCAGCTTACGGAGAAAAAGAGAGAAGAACTCTACGACCGGATCATGGAGGAAGCTGTGGCAGTGGGAATCGGCTACAACAGTCCGGAGAGGATCGACGAGATTAATATCCTCCAAGCAACTTATGAGGCGATGCGGGAGGCAATTTCCAAGCTTTCGGTGGCTCCCACCCTGCTTTTAAACGATGCAGTAACTATTCCGGGACTGCCGGAGGAACTGAAACAGGTGCCCATCATCAAGGGAGATGCCAAAAGTATTTCCATTGCGGCAGCATCCATTGTGGCGAAGGTAACCAGGGACAGGCTGATGGTGCAGTACGATGGGGTGTTTCCGGAATATGGTTTTGCAGCTAACAAGGGGTACGGTTCTGCCGCACATATTGAGGCATTACAGACCTATGGACCCTGTCCCATTCATAGACATTCCTTTATTAAAAATTTCTTTTAGTAGTGGTAAAACAATATGGCAATCAGTTTGGAATCTCTGTTTAATTTAAGAACGACCACGCGGGTCACGGAGGATGCGGGAGCATCCCAGGCATCCGGTAACCAGAACACTGCCAGTACCGCGGGAAAAACCAATGCTGTCCTGCCCAATATGGCACCGGGACAGACGGTGCAGGGGACGATTGTGTCCTTGGACGGGGAAGAAATCCAGTTACTTCTGGGGGAGGGACAGACCATCCGTGCCCAGGTGGATGAAAGCATGAATCTACAAGTGGGGCAGAAATTACTGTTTACGGTTATGGGAAATTCTTCCTCCCAGGTGCGCTTAAGCCCGTTGTTTTTTAATATGGAACAGGGGTTAAATGCCCAGAAAGCATTAGAAGATGCAGGACTGCCTGACACGAAAGAAAATATGACCATGGTAAATGCCATGATGAAGGAGGGGATGCCCATTGACAGGGAATCTCTGCTGCATATGAGCCGAACCCTGGCAGCATACCCGGAGGAGCCGGTGATGAATCTGGTACAGATGACCAGAATCGGCATGCCTCTTACCCCGGAAAATCTGGAACAGTTTGCCCATTATAAAAATCTGGAGCATAAGCTGGTGGAGGGGATGAATACGGTGATGGATGACCTTTCTGCCACCTACACGGAGATTGCCGACACCTTTGGTGCTGACAGGGCAGGGGAGTTTTACCAGGCACTGTTGGATACTTTTTTGCCGGAGGAAGGGAACGGATTGCCGGGAATGGTGCCCACAGAGGGGGGAGTGGAAAACGGAGCACTCTCCGGGGAGACCGTGAATGAAGATGGAACCGTGGTACTGCCGGAAACTGTCGGGGAGAAAACGGGGGAAAACGCCGTGGTGCAGGCATCGGATGGCATGCCAAATGGAGCAGAAACCGCCCAGAAAACCCAGCAGCCCCAAAGTCCCCAGCTTCAGGAAGTACTTTCCAGAGAAGAATGGAATCAACTCAAGCAGCTGTTGGGAAAAATGGGAGAAAACGATGGCACTGCCACGGTACAGGACACGTTACAACTTGTCCGGCAGATGGCACAGAAGGGAACCCTTTCCTCCCAGCAGTTGCATGAATTGTATTCCAATCCTGCTTTTTCCAAGCTGTTAAACGCCCAGATAGACAGTCAGTGGCTGTTAAAGCCTCAGGATGCCGAGGATGGCAAAAATGTGACACAGCTTTATGAGAGGCTGCGCAGCCAGACACAGAAACTGGAGGATGCGCTGACTCCTTTCGTGAAGGAGGACAGTGCGGTGATGAAAAGCGTCACCAACCTCAAGGAAAACGTGGAGTTTATGAATCAGTTAAACCAGATGTTTACCTATGTGCAGCTTCCCTTGAAGATGGGCAAATTTAATGCCCATGGAGATTTGTATGTGTACACGAATAGGAAAAGTCTTGCGAAAAAGGACGGGCAGGTGAGTGCCCTGCTCCACCTGGATATGGAGCACCTGGGACAGATGGATGTCTATGTGGCAATGGCAGACCAGAAGGTAAACACCAAGTTTTATCTCCAGGACGAGGAAACCATTGATTTTCTGGCAGCCCATATTGATAAACTGGATGCAAGCCTGGCGAAACGGGGGTATCAGATGCATTCAGAACTGATCCAGAAGGAGCATCCGGAAAAAGAAACAGCTGTTATTGAAGAGATTTTAAAGGAAAACCGAAATGTGATGTCCACAGGAGTGGCGGCGTATTCCTTTGATATGAAAGCATAGCATGGTATGCATAGCACAATATGCATAGAGGGAAACAATGGCAGAAAAGAAGAAATTAAAGCAGGCGATTGCCCTGGAATATGACCCACAGAATGCAGCACCTACTGTGGTGGCAAGCGGTAAAGGAGCCACGGCAGACCGGATTATTGAGAAAGCGAAAGAAGCAGGTGTTCCCACCCATCGGGATGACAAGCTGGCAGAAACTCTGTCACGATTGGAAATCGGAGAGATGATTCCTCCGGAGCTGTACGAGGTGGTGGCAGAAATTCTGGTGTTTGTGGATGCCATGGATAAAATCAGAGCCAAAAGCGGAGGAAAACTTTGAACAAACGGGCAGTAGGAGAAAACTATGAGCAGATAGCAGCGAGATATTTGCAGAGTCAGGGTGCCCGGATTGTGGAGTGCAACTTTCATAGCCGCAGGGGTGAGATTGATTTGATCATGTGGGAGAGCGGTTATCTGGTTTTTGTGGAAGTGAAATACCGCAGAAGTGAAAAAGCGGGAAATCCGGCAGAGGCAGTCACACTGCAAAAGCAAAGGCGTATCTGCCAGACCGCCCAATATTATCTTTATACCAGACATATTCCCCAGAATACCCCAGTACGTTACGATGTGGTGGCAATTTGTGGGGATGAGATTACCTGGCATCGAAATGCCTTTGAACATATGTGGTAAGGGCATTTTTACCCAAACAGTTCCACAATAAAAACGGCGGCACAGGCAGCAATCGCCACGGTGGTGAGCCCTTTTCCTTTGAGGGCAAAGACCACAGCCACAATCAGTCCGGCAGCGGCACCTAACCACCAGTTGGTGGCATAGAAGATTGCCGGAATGGTCATGGCAGTGAGAACCGCATAAGGAATATAATAAAGAAAAGAACGGATGAAACGGTTGTTGATCTTTTCTTTGATGGCGACAAAGGGGATGACCCGGATCAGATAGGTCGAACCTGCCAGAATCAGTAAGTAAATAAAAAAAATGTCATTTCTCATTGGTATCAGTTCCTCCAGGTATGGTGATTTATTATGCGTCTGCTTCATCTGCAACAGGGAAAAGCAGAGATCCAATCACAGCAGATGCAATGGCAACCACCGTGATGGTGATACCACTGGAAATGGTGGACAGAAAAGGTACATAATAAAACAGACAGCTCAAAGCAATAGCAAGAATCACGACCAGAACTACAGGATGTGATTTTTTCATTTCAGGAACAACAATTGCAACAAACATACCGTAGATTGCCAGACTCAGGGCACTCATCAGACGTTCAGGCAGGATACTTCCAAGAATTGCTCCAAACAGAGTACCCAAGGCCCATCCTATGTAAGGGAGAGTGGCAAGCCCGGCGAAAAAGCTCCGGCTCACACTTTCCTCCTGAGTGGCCACCGCAAAGATTTCATCGGTCATCATAAATCCCAGAAGCCAGCGGGACAAGCCTTTAAAACGGCTGTCCGTCTTTTGTCCTACGGAAATAGACATAAAGGAATAGCGGATGTTAATGGTAATCTGGGAAATCAGCATCTGGAAATACTGTCCCGGATGAATCATAATACTGATACCTGCGAATTGCCCGGCAGAGGTGACAGTGGTCATAGAAATAATTAATGCCTGCCACCACGCCAGCCCGTAGGAAACTGCCATAATGCCAAAAGTAAAAGAAACGGACAGATATCCCAGTGCGATGGGAATACCCGCCGCCAAACCACGTTTATAATTTTTCATTTTAAATAAGATACCTTTCACTAGACTCGCAAAAGCGCTCTTTCAGAATTTACTGTCTGCTCTGCAGACTATTTGCTCATTAATGAGCCCAGGCTCGATTATATCACAATCTCAGAAAAAAGCACTCGAAAGTTACATTTTTATCAGGTTGCTATTGAGGATAGATTAGAATACAATAGAAGAATATAAAAGGAGTGAATAGCAATGACAGCAATGACTTACGGTTTAGGCTATGAAAATTATGAGAATAAAGAAATTTTTCAGTGGAAACGGAAAGCTCATGCAGGGGAGGCGGTTCCTGCCCAGCGTTACGCACTGGTTTCTTCCGGAGCAGAGAGTGGGGGAAAGATTGATTTTCCCTATCTTTCCTTTCCACTGTTAGAGCAGGCCGGAATGGTGGACAACCTCTTTACCACCCGGTTAGGCGGTGTCAGCGAAGGAATCTATGCCACCACCAACCTCAGCTTTTCCATGCAGGATAATCCTGAGGCTGTGAAGGAAAACTATCGGAGGATCGCTCAGGCTTTGGACACCGAGGTAGATCATATGGTAGTATCCCATCAGACACATACCACGAATGTGCGTCTGGTGACAGAAAAAGATCTGGGAAAAGGAATTGTGAAAGAGCGTGACTACTGGGATGTAGACGGATTGATTACCGATATCCCCGGAGTATGCCTGGTGACCTTCTATGCAGACTGTGTGCCCTTATACTTTGTGGATCCTGTTCACCGGGCCATCGGATTGTCCCATTCCGGGTGGAGAGGCACCGTGAAACGGATGGGAGAAAAGACCCTGTCAGCCATGAAAGAGGCTTTCGGCACCAGACCGGAGGAAGTGCTGTGTGCCATTGGCCCTTCCATCTGTCAGGACTGTTACGAGGTAAGCGCAGATGTGGCAGAGGAGTTTCGGACAGAGTTTGCAGGGCATGAGGATGTTATCCTGAAAAAGGGCAGGGCATCAGAGGAAGGACAGAAGTGGCAGCTTAATTTATGGGAGGCAAACCGGGTGGTCCTCACGGATGCGGGTGTCCTGCCGGAACATCTGGAAATCACGGATATCTGCACCTGCTGTAACCCGCAGTATCTGTTTTCCCACCGGGCGACCCAGGGAAAACGGGGAAATCTGGGGGCATTTTTGAAATTGAGAGAGGAAAATTAAGGGATTTTTAAAGAAACTCCCATGACAGTTTAAGGTTTTCGGGGTATAGTGAAAACTGGGAAGGAGTGTGTGAAAAGCAATGACACAGATTTTAGTTTGTGATGATGATAAAGAAATTGTGGATGCTATTGAGATTTATCTCACGCAGGAAGGATATGAGGTTATCAAGGCCTATGATGGGGAACAGGCCATTGCCGAACTGCAGAAAAACGACATCCAGCTTTTGATTATTGATATTATGATGCCTCGCTTGGATGGCATCCATGCCACATTAAAAATTCGGGAGACAAGCAGCATTCCCATCATCTTTCTGTCTGCCAAGTCAGAGGACGCGGATAAAATTCTGGGATTAAATATCGGGGCAGACGACTATATGACCAAACCCTTTAATCCACTGGAACTGGTTGCAAGGGTAAAGTCTAATCTTCGACGGTATACCAGCCTGGGCAGCAGAGGAAACCAGGACATCAAGGAGGAGATCTATCAGGCCGGCGGACTGGTGATCAATGATGATACCAAGGAAGTGACGGTGGATGGAGAAAGTGTGAAACTGACACCTATTGAGTATAATATTCTGCTTCTTTTAGTAAAAAATCAGGGGCGGGTTTTTTCCATTGATCAGATCTATGAGAGTATCTGGAACGAGGATGCGATTGGTGCTGACAATACCGTGGCGGTACATATTCGTCATATTCGTGAAAAAATTGAGATTAATCCCAAGGAACCCCGTTATTTGAAAGTGGTATGGGGAGTGGGATATAAGGTGGAGAAACAATAACATGAAGAACGGGAGAAAACGCAGACTGTTGATCTGGTGCCAGCACTGGCTGGCAATGCTGGCGGCAGCCTGCATCTCTATTTTAATTGTAGGTTCCTCCGTACAGGTGTCCATGATGAAATCCACCACAAGCTATCTGGTGACACCATGGAATGTGGACAGCAGTAATTACGAGGAATCTTATATTTTCAGAGATATACTTTCCAGCAATATCGCAGATGCGGCGCGCATTGCAGTGATCCGCAGCCAGATGGAAACCAAGGGGGTCTACGATCCGGAAAAAGTCATTGATGTGACAGCTTATGTGAACCGGGCAGGAAGCCTTCCGGAGCAGTATGTAACGGCTAGATATTATCTGGAGGATCTTCTGAAATGGAAAAAATTCGGGTTCGAGCGCAACTATGTGATCGTAGATGAGAATACATTTTATGCGGATGTGCCCACTTATGCAGAGTCAGAACAGGTGTTAGCGGAGGAGTCTGCGGTCACGGCAGATATGGCGGAGCTATATGAAGCAGAGCCCAGCAACGTATATCTGGAGGTATTGACCTGCCGCTATCTGACTGTGGACGGAAAAGAGATCCAGGAACTGGTAAGTAACCAGACAGAGTATGAACAACTTTGCAAAAATATTGAGCAGGCTGCCACAGAACTGTATTACAACTATGAGGAGTACCTGGACGAGGCAGATTATTTTGACCAGAGCCATTCCAACTTCCGATACTGCATCCGCATGATAGTGGACGGCGAACCGGTTTATCTTTCCAATGTCAAGATTAAAGGACTGAAGGATTCCAATATCACCGAACAATTTGAAAAAAACGGGCGTTATTTATATTATTATCCTGCAGAGATGACTTACGAAACCAATACCTGGATTGAGGAATCCTATGTTCAGCAGGTGCTGCATACCTATGAGTATGCTTACCCGGAGGAAACCAAGGTATGGATGGCAGTGGATACCAGCTATCCCGTTTCGGATGCCTATACGCAGGCATTGGCGACCTATCACAAGGTATTGCCGGTGTGGTGGTATCTGGTGGGAACGGCAGTGGCAGCAACAGTGTTGTATGTGGCATTACTGATTTATCTCACCCTTCGACAGATCAAAGAACAGGGCTGCGGAAAAGAATCCCTTCGGCTGGTTGACCGGGTGCCTACAGAAGTATTTCTGCTGTTGGAGGCAGTGGGAATGGCGGCTGTTGGCTATAGCGCCCGGTATGCCCTGCAGCTACAGCAGGGACTGCGGATCGGCAGCAGTGAAATTATCTGGAGCAGTGTGCTGTTATCCGGTGCGGGAAGCTTTTTACTGCTATCTCTTTTCTATAGCATAGTGAGGAGAAGCAAGGCGGGGGAACTGTGGAGAAACAGTGTACTCCATTTCCTGTGTAAAGGGATCGGAAAGGCAGGCGGCAGATTTCTTCGGTGGACAGGTCATCTGTTGCTTTTGTTCTTTGACCACAGCCCGGCTATTATGCGGACCTTGTTTCCCTGTGTGTTTACCTTTTTTGTAAACTTTATGGGAATTTATTTCTTCATGAAGAGCAGCCGCAACGATGTGCAGATGAGTGCCATTCTGGGACTCTTTCTGATTGACGGACTGATGGTATATTATGTGATCCGGACGAATATGGACCGGGAGAAGATTATCGGAGGAATCCAGCGAATCTGTGACGGTGAATTGCAGTACCAGATAGATACCCGGGATATGCATGGAGGTAATTTGAAACTGGCGACAGCAGTAAACCACATCGGAGAAGGAATTCGCAGCGCGGTGGAAACCAGTATCAAAGATGAAAGATTAAAGGCAGATTTAATAACGAACGTATCCCATGATTTAAAAACGCCGTTAACTTCCATTATCAATTATGTAAATCTGATCAAAAGAGAACAGATTGATAATGAAAAGATTCAGGGATATGTGGAGATTCTGGATCAGAAATCCCAGCGTTTAAAAACGCTGACGGAGGATCTGGTGGAGGCTTCCAAGGTTTCTTCCGGAAATATCAACTTGATTTGTGGGAAAATCAATCTTGTGGAATTGTTGAATCAGACCATTGGAGAGTTTGCAGAAAAATTCGAAGAGAAAGGTTTGCAGGTAGTTGCAACCTTCGAACAGTCCGGGTTATATATCTGGGCAGACAGCAGGCGCATCTGGCGGGTGGTGGAAAATCTTTTTAATAATATTTATAAATATGCCATGCCTAACACAAGAGTATATGTGGACATTAACGTGCTTCACGGAGAGGGAACAGGACAGGAAAAAGTTGAAGTGCTTGTGAAAAATATTTCTGCACAGCCGTTAAATATTGATGCGGACCAGCTGACAGAGCGCTTTATCAGGGGAGATGTATCCAGAAGTACCGAGGGAAGCGGTCTGGGACTTTCCATCGCAAAGGATCTGACAAAACTGCAGGGGGGAGATTTCCGGATTTATTTAGACGGAGATCTGTTTAAGGTTATGCTCACATTCCCCCTTTGGACACCGGAAACTGCGGAACAGAAAGAAGTATAAAAGAAATGCCGTACCTGCAAAGAAGAGGTACGGCATTTTGCTGTTTTTTATTTATTCTGATAGGCTTCCAGAATTTCATTGATCTTGCTGGTAGGTGTTCTGACACCCTCCAGAGATACATCATGATTCATGAAGTCAATGATGGAAGCAATGAATTTGCTCATATCGGCCTCGATATAGTACTCGCGGTCCTTTAGTCCCGGAATCTGGTAAGTCAGATTGGTGGTGATAATGCGGTCGAAGTCGCCGTTTGCATAAGCTTTGTCGAAAGCATCCAGTCCATCGGTGAAGAGACCGAAAGTACAGCAGATGAATACCCGTCCGGCACCCATTTCCTTTAACTGTTTGGAGGTATCCAGCATACTGCCGCCGGAAGAAATCATATCATCGATAATGATAACATCTTTGCCCTCCAGTTTATCACCAAGAAATTCATGGGCAACGATGGGATTTTTACCGTTTACGATGGTAGCGTAATCACGGCGTTTGTAGAACATACCGGTGTTGACACCCAGCACGTTTGCAAAGTAGATGCTGCGGTCTAATGCGCCTTCATCGGGACTGATGACAACCAGATGTTCTTTATCGATATGAAGGTTCGGAACATGCTCCAGAAGAGTACGTGCGAACTGGTAGTTGGGAGAAAAATTGTCGAATCCACAGAGGGGAGTGGAGTTCTGTACTCTGGGGTCATGGGCATCAAAGGTGATGAAGTTGTCCATGCCCATCAGGGAAAGTTCTTCTAATGCATAGGCACAGTCCAGAGATTCACGGCCGCTTCTTTTATGCTGTCTGCCCTCGTACATGAAAGGCATGATAACATTGATACGGTGTGCTTTGCCGTTTGCCGCAGCGATGACACGTTTTAAGTCCTGATAATGGTCATCGGGAGATTTGTGGTTGGTGTAGCCGTGCATGTTGTAGGTAACGCTATGGTTGCATACATCCAGAAGAATAAAGAGATCCTTACCTCGGATAGACTCGGATAATTCCACTTTTGCTTCGCCGGAGCCGAAACGAGGCTCCTTGAAGTCTAAGAGATAGGTATCTTCGATATAACCATGGAAAGCGGGATCACTTTTAGCACGATGTCTCACTGCTTTACGGAAATCTACAAGATAGTCGTTGATTTTGTTTCCAAGATCACGGGCGGAATCCAACGCTACAATCTTTAATGGTGCAACGGGAATTGCCTGTTCGAGTTGAGTTAAATTTGGCATAATGGCCTCCGGTACGGTAAAATATAAGTAAAGATATTATACTACATTTTATATCATTCGACAGGGCATGCGTCAAGAATAATCCGTGATTCTTCTTTACAACATTTTTGAAATAAGCTAAAATTAAAAGAACCTTGTAAAAAAGAGGGAGATAACTATGGCAAAGAAAAAAACCAAACCCATCGTAGCAGTAGTGGGACGTCCCAATGTGGGAAAATCCACCCTGTTTAACGTGCTGGCAGGTGAAAGAATAGCAATTGTAAAAGACACACCGGGCATTACCAGAGACCGTATTTATGCGGATGTCAACTGGCTGGACCGCACTTTTACCCTGATTGACACCGGCGGTATCGAGCCGGATTCCAACGATATCATTTTATCCCAGATGCGGGAGCAGGCACAGATTGCCATTGATACCGCAGATGTGATTATGTTCATGGTGGATGTGAAACAGGGACTGGTGGATGCAGATGCAAAAGTAGCGGACATGCTAAGACGCTCCCACAAACCGGTGGTGCTGGTAGTCAATAAAGTGGACAACTTTGATAAGCTGATGCCGGATGTGTATGAGTTTTACAATCTGGGAATCGGTGAACCTTATCCCATTTCTTCCGTGAACCGTCTGGGACTGGGAGATATGCTGGATGCAGTGCTGGAGCATTTCCCGGAGTATGCAGGAGAGGAGGAAGATGACGACCGGATTCGTGTGGCTATCGTAGGAAAGCCAAACGTAGGGAAGTCCTCCCTCATCAATAAACTGCTGGGAGAAAACCGCCTCATTGTGTCTGATATCGCCGGAACTACCAGAGATGCGGTGGATACGGAAATCCGTCACAATGGCAAAGAATATGTGTTTATCGATACCGCAGGACTGCGCCGCAAAAATAAAATTAAAGAAGAACTGGAGCATTTTATGATCGTCCGCACGGTCTCCGCTGTGGAGCGTGCCGATGTAGTGGTACTCCTCATTGATGCGGTGGAAGGAGTTACCGAACAGGATGCGAAGATTGCAGGAATTGCCCATGAGCGTGGCAAAGCCATGATCATTGCAGTAAACAAGTGGGATGCGGTGGAGAAAAATAACAAAACCGTGAATAAGTTTTCTGCTAAGGTGCGTCAGACACTTTCCTTTATGCCCTATGCGGAGATCCTGTTTATTTCTGCACAGACCGGGCAGCGTCTGCCGAAACTTTTTGATCTGATCGAAGCCGTCAGTGAGAATCATGCCATGCGCGTACAGACCGGTGTCCTCAACGAGATTATGTCCGAGGCGGTGGCAATGCAGCAGCCACCCACCGACAAGGGCAAACGCCTGCGCCTGTACTACATTACCCAGGTTGCAGTGAAACCACCTACCTTCGTCATTTTTGTCAACGACAAGGAACTGATGCACTTTTCCTACACCAGATATATTGAAAACCAGATTCGTGAAGCTTTTGGATTCCAGGGAACACCCCTGAAATTTATTATTCGCGAGAGAAAGGAAAATGAATAGACGTGGAACGACTTTACAGTTTTTTAATCGGTTATGCATTCGGATTGATCCAGACAGCATATATCTATGGTAAGATGCATGGCATCGATATCAGGCAGCACGGCAGCGGTAATGCAGGGACAACCAATACTCTTCGTGTTTTTGGAACCAAGGCAGGACTTATTGTACTGGTGGGAGACATTGCCAAATGCATGGTGGCACTGGCAATTGTGACAGCGTTATTTAAAGGATCCCATCCGGAAACCATTTATCTGCTGAAAATGTATGCAGCTGCAGGAGTGATTCTGGCTCACGATTTTCCTTTCTATATGAATTTCAAGGGAGGAAAGGGAATTGCAGCCACCGCTGGCCTGATTCTGTCCTTTCATCCCACCTTTATTCCCGTGGGCGTGATTTTGTTTTTCGGTATTTTCCTCACCACCCACTATGTATCCTTAGGCTCCCTCCTGGTGTATGCCGGATTTGTAATCCAGCTGATCATCAGTGGACAGCTGGGAATTCTGGGAGCGATGACCCAGGCACAGCTTATTGAAATGTACATCATTGGCATTGCACTGGCAGCCCTTGCTTATTATCAGCACCGTGCCAATATTGTGCGGCTTTGGAAACATGAGGAGCGCAAGACCTATCTATTTAAGAAGAACAAGGAGTAAAAACAGTGGCAAAGATCTCGATATTAGGTGGAGGAAGCTGGGGCATTGGTCTGGCAGTCCTGTTACATAAGAACGGTCATCAGGTAACCGTATGGTCTGCCATTCCCCAGGAGATTGCATATTTAAAAGAGCATCATGAGCATAAAATGCTTCCCGGCGTGAAACTGCCGGAGGACATTGTATACACCACAGAGGATGCCCGGGGTGTGGAAGGCATGGACTTACTGGTGATGGCGGTGGCGAGTGCTTACACCAGAGTGACGGCGAAACGCCTGGCCCCTCTGGTGGCAGAAGGACAGATGATTGTCAATGTGGCAAAGGGTATCGAGGACGGCACCTACATGACTCTGTCGGAGATTATTGAACAGGAGATCCCTCAGGCACAGGTGGCAGTTTTGTCCGGTCCTTCCCATGCGGAGGAGGTAAGCCGGGGACTTCCCACCAGTATTGTAGTGGGAGCACACAGCCGCAAGGTGGCGGAAACGCTGCAAAATTATTTCATGAGCGATGTGTTCCGGGTGTATACCAGTGCGGATGTGCTGGGCATTGAACTGGGCGGTTCTTTGAAAAATGTGGTGGCTTTGGCTGCGGGTATTGCAGACGGGCTGGGATATGGAGATAACACCAAGGCAGCCTTAATCACCAGAGGCATTCATGAAATCGCCAGACTGGGCATGGCTATGGGTGGAAAACCGGAGACTTTCTATGGACTTACCGGAATCGGTGACTTGATCGTAACCTGCGCCAGCATGCATTCCAGAAACCGCAGAGCCGGAATCCTCATTGGACAGGGCAAAACCATGCAGGAGGCCATGGATGAGGTACAGATGGTGGTGGAGGGTGTGTACTCTGCCAAAGCAGCCATGGGACTTGCCAGAGAGTACCATATTGAAATGCCTATTATCGAGCAGGTGAATCAGGTTCTCTTCGAGGACAAGAAAGCAGATATTGCCGTGAAAGAACTGATGCTGCGGGATAAGAAAATCGAAAATCCTGGTGTGGACTGGGAAGAATAAATCCAATTCCATAAGTAAATGAAATTATGACACCTTTTGAAAAAAAGGTGTCTTTTTTATGTCACCCGTTTTTTATACCATGGGAATATAATGATGATACTATGATAACGGTGTCACCCATGGTTAACACCGTTATACAAAGAAAAGGATGGGATGAATATGGAAAAGATCAGGTATATGGATGAGCAGGGTTCTTTCCGTTTGGAGAATCCGGAACAAACCAGTGGTTTGTATTTCCCTATTGCAAATGAACTGGGACTTAAAAGTGCAGTGACTCCTTCTATGACAGGAGATGCCAAACTGGATCAGAATCATTTCCTGTTGGAGCCGGCCAGCATTATGGATTTACAGAACAAGCGTACCGGCCGTAACTTCTGGTGCTATATAAAGGGAATCGGAAGCTGGTCTGTCTGTGGAGCATCTGCAGAGGAAGCCTCCAAACGATTCACGAATCTGCAGGACAAGAGTGCGGTGGAAGCCGGATTTTTGTGGCATACCGTATACCGTGAGTCCGTGAAATATCAGCTGTCGGCCCAGACTAGAATCTTTGCGGCAATGGATGTGAACGCAGAGATCATTACTGTGACTGTGAAAAACACAGGAAAACAGAGAGTGACCTTTGTTCCTACTGCAGCAATTCCTATTTTTGGAAGAAGTGCAGACAATCTCCGTGACCATAGACATGTGACATCCCTGTTACACCGCATCAACGTGGTGCCGGAGGGCGTGGAGGTAGAACCTACCCTTTCCTTTGATGAAAGAGGACATAAGCTGGCAGATACCACTTACTTTGTTTACGGCTATGAAGAGGATGGTGTTTTACCTGAAAGTTTCTTCCCTACCTTGGAAGAGTATATTGGCGAGGGCGGTGATTTTGAGAGACCCTGCAGCGTTATCCAGAATCTGCCGGGAGTAGCGGCAGAAACCAAAAGAGCAGGCCGTGAGGCAATGGGTGCTTTCCGTTTCCGTGAATGCACGCTGGCTCCGGATGAAGAGAAAACTTATATTCTGGTATTTGGAGCGGTAGACAGAGGTGTGAACCCTGCAGATTTTGCAAAGCGCTACCAGAAACTGAGTGAGGTGGAAAAGGCGTTCGAGGAGTCAAAGAAATATTGGAACAGCTGTGTCAACATCGCTGTGAAGAGTGGCGATTCCAACTTCGACCGTTGGATGAAATGGGTTAGTTTCCAGCCTACACTCCGCCGCATTTTCGGATGCTCTTTCCTGCCTCATCACGATTATGGAAAAGGGGGAAGAGGATGGAGGGATCTGTGGCAGGACTGCCTTGCCCTTCTTCTTATGGACCCGGAGCCGGTGGGAGAACTGTTATATCAGAATTTCGGCGGTGTACGTCCGGATGGAACCAATGCTACCATTATCGGAAGCAAACCCGGAGAATTTATTGCAGACCGTAACAATATTACCCGTGTGTGGATGGATCACGGAGTATGGCCCTGCATTACCACTAAACTGTATCTGGATGAAACCGGAGATTATGACCTGCTTTGGAAAGAAGCCCCCTATTTCCTGGATAAACAGGTAATGCGTGGAGAAGCCACGGATGAGGACTGGGAGGCAAAAGCAGAAAAGAAACATACCGGAACAGTACTGGAGCATCTGTTATTGCAGAACCTTACCGCTTTTTATGATGTGGGCGAACATAATATCATCCGTCTCCGTGGAGCAGACTGGAATGATGCATTGGATATGGCAAAAGAAAAAGGTGAGAGCGTAGCATTTACCAATGCCTATGCACAGAATCTTGAGGATCTGGCGGGGCTGCTTCGCATTGCCAAAGAGCGGGGAATCAACTCCATTGTTGTGGCAGAACGTATGATACCGCTGTTTAACATGGGTGCGGATCTTTACGACAGCGTGGAGAAAAAACATGAGCTTTTACAGAGTTTCTTAGAAAACTGTGTGACAGAAACCGCAGGGGAGACGAAACAGGCTGCACTGGGTATCGAAGAATGTATTGCCAGCCTGCAGGAAAAAGCAGACTGGATGAGAGGACATATCCGTACACAGGAATGGGTAGAGGATGGTGCCGGTCATGGCTGGTTTAACAGTTACTATGACAATCACGGAAATCCGGTGGAAGGAAACCATGACGGAGATACCCGCATGATGCTTACCGGACAGGTCTTTGCGATTATGGATAAAACCGCCGATGAAAACCAGGCGAAAGCGATTGCGGACAGTGCGGACGCTTACCTTTATGATGAGCAGGCAGGTGGTTATCGCCTGAATACAAATTTCCATGAGGTAAAGACGGACCTGGGACGCATGTTCGGATTTGCTTACGGCGAGAAAGAGAACGGTGCGGTGTTTTCCCATATGACCGTGATGTATGCTTACGCCCTTTACAGCAGAGGTCTGGTAAAGGAAGGCTACAAGGCGTTACATACTCTGTATGAACAGGCAAGTGACGAAAAACGGGGAAAAATGTATCCAGGTATTCCTGAGTATTTTGAGCAGGGTGGTAAGGGTGTTTATCAGTATCTTACCGGCGCTGCAAGCTGGTATTTGTACACCGTTCTTTCCCAGATGTATGGTATCGGCGGATGTCAGGGTGATCTGGTCTTAGAGCCGAAGCTGTTGGCAGATCAGTTTAATGAGGACGGCGATGCCACAGCAACCTTCACTTTTGCAGGAAAGAAGCTGCAGATAACCTACCACAATGCAGTTAAGGCAGAATATGGCAGTTATCGTATCGGCAGTGTATATAGGAAGGGACAGCATACAGGCACCATTGAGGAGAACGGAAAGAATTGCCGCATTGACAGAAAAGAAATTTTAAGCTGGGGACAGGACGAACAGCAGTTAATCGTAGAACTGGTTCCTTGTGAATAATAGAAAAGAGAGGGAAATATGATGCAGGATCATCAAAACAGTTATGTGATGGAGCAGTATGAAAAGAAATCCGGGTTTGCCAGCTTTCTTCCCGGAATTGCCGGAGTGAGAGGAATTCCCATCTGGTGTTATTATGTGAACCGGGGACAGGGAGTTGTCAGCTTCGGTGTACAGGATAAGAATCATTCCATTATGGAATTCTATCCCGCCCATCAGGCATACCAGAACGTAAAAAGAACCGGATTCAGAACTTTTATCCGTTTAAACGGACAGGTGGCGGAAAGCTTTTCCGATGCGGAAATTGAACACCGGATGCGCATCGATATGAATGAGCTTCATATCGAAGAAGTGAATGACACCACCGGTCTGACCACAAAGGTACAGTATTACACACTTCCCTCAGAGAGATTGGGTGCACTGGTACGCTGCGTGACAATCACAAACCACAGCAAAGAGACAAAGGACATTGAGGTGCTGGATGGTATGCCGGCGGTAATTCCTTACGGCGTAGATCTTGGCAGCATGAAGAATATGGGGCAGACCTCCAAAGCCTGGATGCAGGTGGAGGATACCGAGGCAGGAGTTCCCTACTACCGGGTAAGGGCCAGCATGGCAGATTCTGCATCCGTACAGGAAGTGCTGGGAGGAAACTTTGCATACGGATGTCTGGAGGACGGAACCAAGCTGGTCTCCATCGTGGATCCGGAAGTGATTTTTGCCTATGACGATTCTTTGGGAAGAGCCATCAACTTTGAAAAAGAAGGACTGGATGGAGTGCTTGCACTGGAGCAGATGCATACCAACCTTCTTCCCTGTGCATTCTTTGGCTTGAAGAAGACCCTGCAGGCAGGAGAATCTGTCACCATCTATGAAATGATCGGACAGGTGGAAAACCAGGAACTGCTGATGAAGTTCTTTGAAGAGCCCAGAAATGCTGCATTCTTCCGTGCAAAGGCTCAGGAAGCTACCGTACTTACGGAGGAACTTTGTAAAGGAATTGCCACCAAGACCGGTAATACCAATTTTGATGATTATTGCAGTTATACCTACATGGACAACGTGTTACGTGGCGGACTGCCCATGAAACTTGGAAATAATAAGATCTTTTACTTGTATTCCAGAAAACACGGAGATCTGGAAAGAGATTATAACGACTATTTTGTGGCACCGGAGTTTTATTCCCAGGGTAATGGAAACTTCCGGGATGTAAACCAGAACAGACGTTGTGATGTATTTTTCGCCCCTTTTGTGGGAACAGAGAACATTCACACCTTCTACAGCCTGATTCAGCTGGACGGCTATAATCCTCTGGGAATCGAAAAAATTACCTACCAGATGGAGCAGGCCGCAGCGAAAAAACTGTTGCAGGAAGCAGATGCAATGGAACTGTACGATTTCGTGACAACACCTTTTACTCCCGGCCAACTCTATGAGAAACTGGACGATACCTATCCGAAGGGATGGCAGGAAAGCCTGTTTTATCAGCTCCTGGATTTCTCTCAGAAGACATTAAATGCTGACTTTAAGGAAGGCTATTGGTCTGACCACTGGACCTACAACCTGGATCTGATCAAAGATTATCTGGAGGTATTCCCGGAAAAGGAGAAAGACCTTTTATACGAGAATGATTATGTGTGGTTCCTGTCCCAGGCTGGTATCAATGACCGGGCAAGACGTTACGCAGAAACTCCGAAAGGACTTCGTCAGTACTATGCCATTGCGGAGGAGACCCGCCGTAACACAAAAGAAAAACTGGTACGCACCGAATTTGGCAAGGGCGAAGTGTTAAAGAGCACATTATTAGAAAAACTGATTCTTCTCTGTGCAGTGAAATTTGCTACGCTGGATGCCTATGGCATGGGCGTGGAGATGGAAGGTGGAAAACCCGGCTGGTATGATGCGTTAAACGGTATGCCGGGTGTGTTCGGATCTTCTATGGCAGAGACCTATGAACTGGAGCGTATGCTGGAGTATACCATCAGTGCTATGAAGAAATATCCCGGAAGAATCGATTTGTTTGTAGAACTGGCTAATTTCCTGGAGGAACTGCAGTTAATCAACCGCATTGAAAAGGATCATATTGACAAGGATGAGGAAGTGTTCTCTTTCTGGGATAAGATCAACGATGCCAAGGAAGTGTACCGCGGAAAAGTGTACGATGGCGTATCCGGAAGATGTAAGGTCTATGAGAGCAGCCGGATCGTGGAAATCCTGGAAGAGTTTGCAGCTACTGTGAAGAAGGGCATTGAAAAGGCACATCGAATCAATGGCGGCGTAAGCCCGACCTATTTCACCTATGAGGCCACCGGCTATAAGAAGCAGGAGAGTGGGATTCTTCCCACCGGTTTCCAGGTGCGTAAGGTACCGGATTTCCTTGAAGGAACCGTCCGCTATTTAAAACTGGATCTTACAAAAGAAGAGAAAAAGGCCTGCTATGACCGGGTAAAAGGCAGTGGATTATATGACCGCAAACTTCAGATGTATAAGGTAAATAATTCTCTGGATAAAGCTTCCTATGAGCTGGGTCGTGCAAAGGCATTTACACCGGGATGGCTGGAAAATGAATCCATCTGGCTGCACATGGAGTACAAATATCTGTTGGAAGTACTGCGCAGCGGTATGTATGAAGAATTCTTTACTGATTTTGCAAAGGCAGCAGTGCCCTTTATGGATCCCGAAGTTTATGGAAGAAGTATCCTGGAAAATTCTTCTTTCCTGGCAAGTTCTGCAAATCCGAACAGTAAAATTCACGGAAAAGGTTTTGTGGCAAGACTGAGCGGTTCTACGATTGAGTTTATCAGCATGTGGAAGCTGATGATGTTCGGTGCAGCACCTTTCTCCATGAAAGAAGGAGAGCTGACCTTTACTCCTCAGCCTGCAATCCCTGCATATCTGATCGGTGAGGATCAGACCGTGGAGGCAACTCTTCTTGGAACCACCAGAGTGATTTATCATCTGGAACAGAAGAAGGATTACATCCCCGGCCAGTATGAGTGCAAAAAGGTACGCATCGCTTTTAAGAACGGTGGAAAAGCAGAAGTGACCGATCATCGAATCACTGGCAAGATGGCTCAGGATATTCGGAATGGAAAAGTAGACAGCATTGAGATCACCCTGGGTTGATCTCTGGAGAATTGTACAGCCCCACACCATTGTAACAATCTGCTACTAAAAAAAGGAAACCTTTCTAAAATTAGAGACATTTTAACGAAAAGGAACCTTTCGTATAATAGCATTATCAACAAGAGAGATGTTGAAACAGAAAAGGAAGAAAAGCAGAAAGAGACAATCGTATTTTCTTTCAAAAAACAAGGAGGATTAGTATGAAATTCAAAAAAGTGATGGCTCTGGCACTGGTTGGAGTAATGGCAGCTTCCATGGCAGCATGTGGATCTTCTGATAGTTCCGCTCCTGCAGCAACCACAGAGAGCAAGACCGAAACAACTGCAGCTGAGAGCAGTGCAGAGACAACCACCGATGGCGCTGAGGAAGAAGCAACTGGTGACCTTACCGCTTTAGGTGACAAATTAGTCGTATGGACTCTGGCAAACGACCTGATTGACTTTGGTAATCGTTTCCAGGAGCAGACCGGTGTTGAAGTTGAGACCGTAGTTATCGAGCCTGCAAACTATCCTACAAAGGTTCAGACCGCTTTAATGGCAGGAGAGAAAGAGCCGGATATCATCGTAGGTGAGCCTCAGATGTTACAGGATTTCTATGATGCAGGATTCTTCGCAAACCTGGATGATTTCGGAGCACAGGACTATGCAGACCAGATCGTAGACTATGTATGGCAGGTTGGACAGGATGACAATGGTATCCAGAGAGCAATCTCTTATCAGATCACTCCTGCAGGCTTCTATTACAGAAGAGATATCGCAAAAGAAGTATTCGGAACCGATGATCCCGATGAAATTGGAAAACTGTTCAAAGATTACGATACCATTTTAGAGACCGCTCAGACCTTAAAAGATGCTGGTTACAGAATCTTCGCTTCTGATGCTGAGTTAAACTTCTTCTCCGGCGACAGCGCTTGGGTAGTAGATGGTAAATTAAATGTATCCCAGGCTCGTTATGACTACATGGATCTGTGTGTAGACTTATACCAGAAAGACCTGACTGCTTATGCAAACCAGTGGTCTACGCCTTGGTATCAGGCTATGAGCGGCGAGGTACCTATCCTGACTGCTGATATCCAGAACTATGCAGATGATTCCGTAAACGTATGGGATGCTGATTCCTTTAAAGAAGCAACCGCTGATTATGAGACAACTACTGTATTCGCATTTGGTCTTCCTGCATGGGGCGTTCTGACCATGAGAGATAACGTTGGCGAGACCTCTGGTCTGTGGGGCGTATGTGCTGGACCTTCCTACGGATTCTCCGGTGGTACATATATCGGTGTATCTTCTCAGTCTGAGAAACAGGAGCTTGGTTGGGAGTTCGTTAAGTTCTGTACTCTGAACGAGGATACCGCTGACTGGTGGATCGAGTACTCCCAGGGTGATACCGTATCTCTGAAATCTGCAATCGAGAAACACAAAGATGATGAGAATGCAATCTACGGTGGTGAGAAACTGTACAGCTTCTGGCTGGATCAGGCAAAGGGTATTGACTACTCTATCGTTACTCGTTACGACAAGGTAATCGGCGATGCATGGGGTGCTGCAATCTCTGCTGTTAAGACCGGTGAGAAGTCTAAAGAAGATGCAATCAATGAGTTCTATGATACTGTTCAGTCTACCTATCCTGAACTTACAATCGAGAGATAAGTAACAATTCTTATAAACCCATTAAAATATGCGGGCTGCTCTTAGCAGGGCAGCCCGTAAAAATTTCAAGCGGAGCAAGGAATATGGAAAAGAAGGAAAAAACCCCTGCAACAAAGCAGAAACAAAGTAAATTAAAGACGTATGACCACATGGGTTATGTGTTTGTGGCTCCCTTCGTCATTGTATTTTTGATTTTTAGTGTTTACCCCGTTTTCAGAACGTTATATTTCAGTTTTACAGACGCCAAACTCGCCGGTGTAGGTGATACACATTTTATATGGTTTGCTAACTATAAACGTGTCTTTACCGACAAATTCTTCTGGAGAGCACTCTGGAACACCGTACGAATCTGGTCAGTCAATATCGTACTTCAGTTAGGATTAGCCTTTTTACTGACCATTGTGTTCAGTGATATTAAATATAAAATGCGTGGTTTAGGCATTTTCCGTGTGGTTTATTATCTGCCGAACCTGATCGCAGCAACCTCCGTAGCCTTCCTGTTCCAGACTTTACTAGATTGGAGATACGGAACCTTTAACCAGATTATTAACGGTATTTATAAAGCATTCGGTGCCAGCTACAATCCGGTGGACTGGTTGGGAAATCCCTCCACTGCAGGGAACACCATCGCGGTTATCCAGGCATGGATGTGGTTCGGAAATTCCTTTATCATGCTGATGGCTGGTGTACAGGGTATTTCCAAAGATTATTTTGAGGCAGCAGCCATAGACGGTGCAGGTCGTTGGACCGTATTTGGTAAGATTACCTTACCTTTATTGAAGCCTATTATGCTGTATGTGGCAATTACTTCCCTCATCGGTGGTTTACAGTTGTTTGATCTGCCCTTCTTAATGAGCAGCACTTCTTCTGCATCCTACAATTCTTTGCAGACTGTAGTTATGTATTTGTATAAATTCGGATTTACAACAGGAACCACACAGACCGGCTATGCATCTGCTATTGCTTATGCACTGTTCTTAATCACGATGCTGGTATCTTTAGTACAGTTGAAAGTATTTAACAGGAAGGAGGACTAAAAAATGTATACGGTCGGATATAAAATTAAGAAAACCATTTTGTACCTCCTTTTGATTCTTCTTGGAGCTGCATGTATGTTCCCGTTCCTGCTGATGATGGTCAACGCTACCAGAAGCGGAACTGAAATCGTCCGTTCCTTTACTTTGATTCCCAGTACACACCTGAAGGAAAACTGGGATCTGGTATTCCAATATTTTAATCTGTTCAAGGGTATGTGGAACAGTATTCTTGTAGCAGTACCTGCCACCATTCTGGGTGCTTATTTCTCTGCACTGACTGCTTATGGTATGGCAATGTACAAATTTAAGGGAAATAAAGTGTTATTTATGACGATTCTGATCTTTATGATGATTCCCGGACAGCTGAGCCTGATTGGTTTCTACAACCTGTGTACGAGACTGCATCTGGTAAACTCTTACATACCTCTGATTGTGCCTGCAATTGCAGCACCTGGTACCGTATTTTTCCTTCGTCAGTATGTACAGTCTGTAATGCCGCCTTCATTGATTGAGGCAGCACGTATTGATGGAGCAAGAGAGTTATATGCGTTCCATAAGATTGCACTGCCCATTATGTCCCCCGGTATCGCAACCATGGCAATCATGGGATTTATTGGAAACTGGAACTCCTACCTGTTACCAATGATCATTTTGAACAAAAATGAAAAATTTACCTTACCGGTTATGATGGCGACCTTAAAAGCATCCACGGATTTAAACTCCAACCAGGGAGCAATTTATCTGGCGGTTGCGATTTCCGTTATTCCTATTCTTCTGGTATTTGCATTTTTCTCTAAATATATCATCAGCAGTATTTCTGCAGGTGCCGTAAAAGAGTAAAAGCCGCTAATACATTTTTCTTTTTCATTTATCCTATTACCTAACGAAACGACTTTACGCAGCTCATAGGGGGAGAGGCGTAGGGTCGTTTTGTTGTTTTTTTAATAAGGTTGTGATAAACTAAAATTAATTATGAGAAACGTTTTAATGGATGATAGAAGGACACAGGGATAAAGATGAAAAAGTGCGGAAGAAACATAAAAACTCTTTTACTGATTTGGGGATTGGCAACAGTCTGTATTGGCTGCGGCAAGGAGAACGAGGAAGTGGCAGCTTTGGATGAATCTGCTCCTGCCTGGCAGCGACTGGCACAGGAGAAGGAGCCGGTTACTTTAGACTGGTACATCAACTATTCCTGGTATGCTACGCCCTGGGGCGGCAATGTGGTTTCTGACACCATTACCGAGGAGACGGGAGTGTCGGTGAATTTTATCACGCCCATCGGTAATGCCACGGAAAAATTAAATGCCCTCATGGCATCCGACACCCTGCCGGATTTAATCACTCTCGGCTGGTGGGAGGGTGCCGTCAATGAGATGATCCAGAAGGATATGGTCTATGCTTTAAACGAACTGGCAGACCAGTACGATACGTATTTTTATGAAGTGACAGACGAGGATGCCGTCCGCTGGTATACCCAGGATGACGGCAATGTTTACTGCTACCCCAATTCCTTCACCACCCCGAAGGATGTGGAAGAACATGACGATATTGCCTCAAACCAGACCTTTCTGGTACGGAAAGATATTTATGAAGCACTGGGAGAGCCGGACATGACCACCCAGGAGGGATTTGCACAGGCAGTAAGGGATGCTGCCAGATTATTCCCGGAGGTGGACGGAGAACCGTTGATTCCCATCGGCTCCCAGGTATTCACCAACGAAGGATGTGTGTCTTTTGACGCTTATCTGATGAACTTTCTGGCAATTCCCTGGGAAAAGAACGGTAAATATTATGACAGACAGACCGATCCTGAGTATTTATCCTGGCTCAATATGTTCCGGGAACTGGGAACAGAAGGTTACCTGGCAAACGATATTTTTGTGGACACCCGTACCCAGATGGAGGAAAAGCTGGCACAGGGACGGTATTTCTGCATGCTTTATCAGTATACGGATATGATTGACCAGCAGAAGGAACTGTATGCAAACCATCCGGAACGGATGTACATGGCAGTGGACGGCCCCGCAAACAGTAACGGGGATGAGCCCACACTGCCTTCCACCGGCATTAACGGCTGGACGGTGACTCTCATTTCCAAAAACTGCAAAGACCCGGAACGCGCCATCGCTTTTCTGGACTATTTAATCAGCGAGCATGGGCAGGAGATTACCTATCTGGGCGTGGAAGGTGTCACTTATGACATGGTGGACGGAAAGCCGGTATTAAAGCCGGAAGTGAAAGAAATTCTGGACAATGACCGTGTGACCTATGATGCCCTGTATGGAGCAGATGATGCCTATTGGATGCTCCAGGACAACGTGATGCAGTTACAGTGGAAACAGCCCGCCGGGGAGGCGGTGCAACAGATAGAAGAATGGGCCTGTAAGCATGTGGTGTACAATGGACAGTATGACTGCTCCCTGTTGCTTGGCTCCGATCTTTATTATAAAGATGTGGATATTACGGATTTGTGGAGCCAGACTCTTCCTGCATTGCTATTTGCCCCCACGGAGGAGGAGTTTTATGCCATGGTGGAGGAATATAAACAGGAGAGAGCCGAATTGGGCTTTGAGAATGTAATGGCAGAAAAAACCAAACTGATGCAGGAAACCAAAGAGAGACTTGGGATGGAATGAAAAAACTTCTGCAAACGATAAACAATCTGAAACTGAATATTAAATTTACCATCCTGATAACCGTCTGTACTACGATTCCCATCGGAGTGTTTGCAGGGATCTATTTCTGGTATATGGAGCAGACGGTGGTACAGGAAAATATCGCCAGCGTCAATTACAATATGGAGAAGGAGCGGGACGGCTTTGTCTCCCGTGTGGACTCTGCCAATATTACGACCCAGTTTTTTATGACCGACGATTTGCTGGTGTCGGTGTTGGACGAGACTGCCCAGGGAAAGGTGGTTTCCTCCCAGGACTGGCTGGATTTAAAAAGCGATGACATCTCCCACCTGGAACGTCTGGTAACCAGCAATCCCAGATTTTATGGGGTGAGAGTCTATGCTGTGAATGAAAATGTTCAGGAGATGATGCCCATTTTGTATAAAAACAGTCGGATGCAGAAACTCTCCTGGGCGCAGAAGGAGGACTACAACGGCTGGAATTTTGATTATGATGACACCATTTTTTCTTCCTATTCCCTCAGACAAAACCAGAAGATTTTGTCCCTGGTAACCACCATTACAAACCGTGCAGGAAAACCAATTGGAGTCATCGAGGCTGCCATGACCATGAGCAGCATGTTTCCCAGTCTTTATGAGAATATCGAAGGGGAATGGAGCTGCTTTGTGGATGATGACGGAGCTATTTATTTTGGTGATAATGAGCAGGAAAATTCCAGAGAACTGGCGCAACAGATTCTGGAGAGTCAGATGCCGGAAAGCGGGATTGATACCCGCCATGTCTATCTGGACAGACGCCAGCTTGTGATTTCCAGCATGCCCATAAAGGAACTGGATGGAACACTGCTGTATGTCTGTGACATCACGGACAGTGTGCGGGGAGTGTGGCGCAGCCGGAACCTCTTTGTAGCGGGAATGATTGTAGTGCAGGTGATTATGGCATTACTCATCAACCTGATTGTACGGGGACTGTTAAAGAAATTTTATGAGATTCTGTTTGCCATCCGGGAAGTACAAAAGGGAGACCTGGATGTGGTAATTGAGGATTGTGGGAAGGACGAGATGGGAGAACTGGGAAGCCAGATCAACACCATGCTGGTCGGCATCAAGGAATTGATGGAAGACAATCTCAAGAGAGAAATGTTAAGCAAGAACTCAGAGATCCGTGCATTGCAGAATCAGATCAATGCCCACTTCATTTATAATGTACTGGAATCTATCAAAATGATGGCGGAGATTGAGGAAAAATATGAGATCTCCGATGCGGTGACCTCTTTGGGAAAACTTCTCCGTTATAGCATGCGCTGGGTAAATGGGAATGTACTGGTGGAGCAGGAACTGGATTATATCAAAAATTATATGGCGTTGATTAATCTGCGTTTTGACTATGAAATTTATCTGTCCATCAATATCCCGGATCTGATCCTGAAGCAGGAGATTCCCAAAATGACGCTGCAGCCCATTGTGGAGAATGCCATTTATCACGGCATCGAGCAGATGGCGGAGGACACCAGTATTTATATTAAGGGAATCATAGATGGAAGTGATTGCATAATTGAAATTTCCGATGCCGGAAAAGGTATGACAGAGGAAGAACTGGAAAAACTGGAAAAGAAGATTGCCGGGGAGATAGAATCCGATGGTGGCAGCGGGAACGGAATCGGCCTGAAAAACGTGCAGGATCGAATTCATATTGCATTTGGAGAAAATTACGGAATACAGATTGCCTCTAAATTGGGGGTCTATACAAAGGTAATGGTCAGAATTCCTATTTTACACGAGGAAATAACAGAGGATAAAGAGTTAGAAAAGAGAGGTTGATTATGGATACCATATTAGTGGTTGAAGATGAAAAACTGATCAGACAAGGTCTTAAAACTATGATTCAGCGCAGCGGAGTGCCGGTACGGGTGATTCTGGAGTGCAATAACGGACAGACAGCACTGGAGATTTTAAAAGAGGAAAAAGTGGATGTGATGTTCACGGATATCCGGATGCCCAAGATGGATGGAATCGAACTGGTGAAACAAATGCAGGTACTGCCCCATGTTCCGCTTACCGTAGCCGTGAGTGGCTATGAAGATTTCACCTACGCAGTGGAAATGCTGCGGCAGGGAGTGCGGGAGTATATACTCAAGCCGGTGGAACGTGAGAAAATCACTGAGATCTTGCAGAAACTGGAGCGGGAGCTGCAGGAGACCAGAGATAAAAACCGTAATATTGAGCAGATCGGATATCGCCAGTTAAAGCATCTGATGCAGTCGGAAGAGATTGGAGCAGAGGAAATCGCGGAACTGGAAAAACAATATGGAGAAGGATTCTTCCCCGAAAGTTTCCGGGTGTGCTGTATGAATCACGGAGACTTTCCGGAAACCGCAGAAGGAATGTTTTTTGTCAGAGATGTGGGTCTGATGCAGGTGCTTCTGGCCAGGGAAAACGTACTGGAAGAAATCATAACAAAGGATCTTTCGGGAGCGTACTATGGAATCAGTGGATTACACAGTGGCTTTGCGCAGGTGAGAGAAGGTTTTGAAGAAGCCTGTGCCATGCGAAAAAAGGCGTTTTGCAGAGTAAGCAACGAGACCTGGGATAACCAGAAAACGGAAAACATTCCGGAGGGTCTGCTTTCGGTAGCGGAGAAATACATAGATCAGAGCGGCTGCATGCAGCGTGTACAGCTGATTGGCACTGAAAAAAGTGAAGAATTAAAGAAAGCCTGGACCGGTTTTTTCCATGAGACGAAAGGCGGCCGGATCAGTCCTGCTGATTTTGAACGGTGCATGGGGAACTTCTTTGAAGAGGCTTCCAGAATCTATAAAAGTATTCTGGAAGAACGTGGTGAGGATTATGCGAGACTGCGGGAAATCTGGCGCTATGATTCCATTGCGGAATATGAAAATGTAGTGATCGATTTCGTTATGTGGATGCAGGAGGAGATCGGAAAACAATTTGATGTCAACAAAAACCGCCATAAGATGATGCAGGCTATCCAGTATGTGGATGAAAACTATGCCAGCGATTTAAATATGGCGGTGGTTTCCAATTACGTGTCCATGAATTACTCCCTGTTTTCTTATTCCTTCAAACAGTATACGGGAAAAAATTTTGTGGATTATGTGAAGGAGGTACGGCTGCGGGAGGCAAAACGCCTGTTGGCAGAGACGGATCTGAGGGTCAATGAAATCTGCAAACAGATCGGATATGATAACGAGAAACATTTCATGAAACTGTTCAAGGCAGAATGCGGTGTGTCTGCGGGAGAGTATCGTAAGAATCAACGTTACTCCCAGTAACGGTTCGCAGCTTATTTAAAGTTTTGCTATGCAAAAAGGGGTTGACATCCCTGACCAAAGCGATTAAAATACAAATCAGTTTATAAGAAAAAGCTGAGAAGAGAACAAGTAGCAAGAAGGAAAACCTACAGAAAGCAGCCGGTGGATGAGAGGCGCAGGGGAACTTCCGTGTGAATACATCTCGGAGCTGTGCACCGAATCCATTCCGGTATTAGGATGCAACGTCACCTGCACGTTATCGCAGGAGAGTATCGAGAATCATCTCTGTACTTACTGAGGCAGGCTGTGTGAACAGCTTGTGAATTAAGGTGGTAACACGAGCGTATAGCCCGTCCTTAAGCGTAAATGCTTGAGGATGGGCTTTTTTGATTCCTTTCCTCAGCAGGATTTTATTTATTCAGAAAGAGAGGAACACTACTATGAAAATCTACGAAGAATTACAGGCAAGAGGACTTCTTGCGCAGCTGACCGATGAAGAGCAGATCCGGGAACTCATCAATAACGGAAAAGCAACCTTCTACATTGGCTTTGACCCCACCGCGGATTCCCTCCATGTGGGACACTTCATGGCACTTTGCCTGATGAAACGTCTCCAGCAGGCCGGTAACAAACCCATCGCCTTAATCGGTGGCGGAACCGGCATGATTGGTGACCCTTCCGGACGTACCGATATGCGTTCCATGATGACCACAGACACCATTGACCACAACTGTGAGTGCTTTAAAAAGCAGATGAGCCGTTTCATCGAGTTTGGACCGGACAAGGCGATGATGGTCAATAACGCAGAATGGCTGAGAGACTTAAACTACATCGAATTTATCCGTGACATCGGTGCTTGTTTCTCCGTCAACAACATGCTCCGTGCAGAGTGCTACAAACAGCGTATGGAAAAGGGCTTAAGCTTCCTGGAGTTCAACTACATGATTATGCAGAGTTATGATTTCCTGGAACTTTACAAGAGATACGGCTGTAACATGCAGTTCGGCGGAGATGACCAGTGGAGCAATATGTTAGGAGGTACGGATCTGATCCGTAAGAAGCTGGGTAAGGATGCTTATGCGATGACCATCACCCTGCTTTTAAACTCCGAAGGCAAGAAGATGGGCAAGACCCAGAAAGGTGCCGTATGGCTTGATCCTGACAAAACTTCTCCTTACGAGTTTTATCAGTACTGGAGAAATGTCAGTGACGCGGATGTACTGAAATGCCTGCGGATGCTCACTTTCCTGCCCATCGAACAGATTGATGAGATGGATAAATGGGAAGGCAGCCAGTTGAACCAGGCGAAGGAGATTCTGGCAAAGGAACTGACTGCACTGGTACATGGCGATGATGAGGCAGCCAAGGCAGAAAGCGCAGCCAAATCCCTGTTCGTAGGCGGTGGCAGCACCGAGAACGTACCCACCACCCAGATTACCGATGAGGATTTGAAGGATGGTAAGATTGACTTAATCGGACTGATGGTGAAAGGAAAAATGGTAACCAACCGTACCGAGGGCAGACGTGCCATCGAGCAGGGCGGCGTTACCGTCAAAAATGAAAAGGTTACCGATGTAAAGGCAGCCTACACCAAAGAAGAAATCGGTGCCGAGGAGTTTCTGGTAAAGAAAGGTAAAAAGAGTTTCCATAAATTCACCGTTTAAAACAATCACTTTACGAAAAGGAGTGTAGACCTATGAGAAAAGATAATCGTACCTTAATGTCTTATGCACCGGATATCAGGGTTATGGACTGTACCCTGCGGGACGGTGGACTTACCAATGACTTTCATTTTACCGATGAATTTGTGAGAGACCTGTATCTGGCGAATTTAAAAGCCGGTGTGGACTATATGGAGTTTGGTTACAAGGCATCCAAGGAGCTCTTTGATGTAAAGAAGTTCGGAAAATGGAAATTCTGTGATGACAAGGATATCCGGGAGATTGTGGGAGACAACAAAACGGACATGAAAATCAGCGTCATGGCAGATGTGGGACGCTGTGATTATAAAAAAGACATCCTTCCCAAAAAGGACAGCCCCATTGATATGATCCGGGTTGCTACTTATATTAATACCATTCCCGCAGCCATTGATATGATTCAGGATGCCAAGAAGAAGGGCTACGAGGTCTGCTGTAACATCATGGCAGTTTCCAAAGCCAGTGAGGTGGATTTGGATGCGGCGCTGGAAATGTTGGGACAGTCCCCTGTGGATGTCATCTATCTGGTGGACAGCTACGGCAGCCTCTACCCGGAGCAGGTCATCCGCCTGGCTGAGAAGTACATGGCAATCGGTGAAAAGTACAATAAGAAAATCGGTATCCATGCCCACAACAACCAGCAGCTTGCCTTTGCCAATACCATCGAAGCAATCATCAACGGTGTCAGCTATCTGGATGCCACCGTCAGCTCCTTGGGACGGGGCGCAGGAAACTGCCCCAGCGAACTGCTGTTGGGCTTTCTGAAAAATCCCCGGTACAATATCATGCCCATTCTCATCTTCATCGAGAAGCACATTACGAAACTGAGAGCAGAGGGCGTGAAGTGGGGTTACGATGTTCCCTACCTGCTGACTGGCATTTTGAACCAGCATCCCCGGACTGCCATCGACTTCGAAGAACGTGAACGTCAGGACTATCCCAATTTTTATCAAGAATTGTTGGATAATTTCTAATAAAATAAACTATTTGAATTAAATAATTAAAACAAGCCTGTTCCTGGCGAATAATAAAAGTAAAAAAACGCCGGAAACAGGCTTATTTTCTGCATTTCAGGAAGAAAAGCAGCAAATAAAAAACTCCGGATTGGCAGATCCGGAGTTCATAAAAGGGGGGAGTATGAAAAAGTATTTGTAAGAAAAAACTTTTTTCTTCTTGCTTATTATAATATAATACAATTGTAAATAAAATACACTTAATTTGTTAACAATCTGTGAACAATATGGTACTTAGGTACATATTCTATCCTTTTTGCTACGCAGAGATGGTAGGAAGATTAGGAAGAAGGTCTGGGATTGACACGAAAGATTTGTATACAGAGAACGGATTTTGTGGTAAAATGTCGTATAATGTACAGATAAAATTTTGATAGAAAGGACATGGCGGAATGAATAAAAAGCATAAAACAAAAACATTACAGACCCGCATGCTTCTATCAATCCTTTTGGTAGCTTTACTTCAAATTCTGATGGTAGTGGGCATTATTGAACTGACAGGTACTACCCGTAAGCTGGATGAGAGTACCATGCAGATCTATAAAAATGCCGTGTATAACCGGGGAGAAAATGTAGAGGAAAAGCTGAAGACCTGGAGCAGCCTGGAACCCTATTATACAGAGGTGACTGCAATGGTATCAAAGATGGCGATGCATAAGTATATATCAGTTCAGAACTTTGTGCAGGACAGCATCAACCGTCGGGAAGTTTTGGCAAATGTGGCGGATACAGCCAAGAACTGTATGGATGATCTGGGCGTGACTGACTTCTTTATTATTTTTGAACCGGGAACTTATCATAGCAAAGAGGCTTTATATTTAAGAAAAGATCCAAGTAGTGATGAGGTTCTTCTGGAATATGGTCCCCGGCGGGCGATGATGACGAAAGGTATTCTTTTGTCGGACAGCTGGTGTGAAAAAATGCCAATTCAGGGAACTACAGATTACTATGTGACCCCCCTGATGGAAGCCTATAATCATCCGGACACATCAGCGGAGCAGCTGGGTTATTTTTCTGCACCCTTTCAAATATCAGATGACCTGGATCAAATGATTACTTATACCATTCCACTGTGGGACGATAATCACAAGCCCTATGGAGTGATGGGAATTGGTGTCAATTTGGAGAATTTAAAACAGCTTCTTCCTTCGGAAGAACTTAGTATTGATATCAATGCGGCGTATTATCTCGGAATCACGCAGGATGGAATTTCTTTCCGCACGGTAGCGGTACACGGCGATGAGTATGAGAAAATGTTAGAAGGACAGTCTGTGTTCACACTGGAACAGCATACAGTGGGGGGATTCAGTACGGCCAGTGGATTGGGAAACAGCGAGAATTTTGACTTTTATTATTATCCGTTCCATTTGTATGAGGACAGCAGTCCCTACGCTGATGAAGTATGGGTGCTGGGAGCCTTTGCAAGCTATGGCGCACTGCATGCGTCATCTCACCGATTGATGATTTCCCTGATGGTAGCTCTTTCTGTTTCTCTGGGAATCAGTATTGTAATAGCAGTGATCATCTCCGGCAACACCTCGAGACCTCTGGTTACACTGGTGAACGGCCTGAAAGATTTATCCCCACAGAAAATGCGCCTTCCCAGAACCGATATCCGTGAAATCGATGAATTGGCGAGAGAGGTAGAGAGGCAGAGTTTTGCTGCCTATAAGGCAGGAAATAAGATAGCAGATATTATCCAGTTGTCAAATCTTCGTCTGGGAATGTGGGAGTATCAAGAAGACAGTGACAAGATTTTCTGTACAGAGAAGATTTTTGACATTTTCCGTGTACCCAAGGGCGATTGGAAGGATAATTATATGTCCAGGCACTGTTTTGATTCTACCATTGAAAACATTATGTCCAATGCCGTTGCCGACGAGGATGAAAAGGATGTCTACCTTTATACGGATCCTAAGGGCAGGGAGAAATATGTACAGCTCCGGGAGAAGAGAGACGAAAGATACTGGCTGTGTATTGTTACAGATGTGACCATGGATATGATGGAGAAGAAAAAAATCAAGCATGAAAGAGATTATGACATGCTGACGAATCTCTATAATCGTCGCGCGTTCTCCAGGATTGTTCAGGAGCTGATTGCTACGGGCAAGGTGCAGAATGCGATGATGTCCATCTGGGATCTGGATAACCTGAAGTATGTGAATGATACTTTCGGTCATGAGATGGGAGATAAATATATCTGTCAGCTGGCGGATTATTTTTCCAGACTGGCGGATGAGAAGTGCGTGGTTGCCAGAATGAGCGGAGATGAATTTCTGGTATTTATGTATAACAGGCCCAAAGCTGAAATGATGGAGAGACTCCGCAAAGTACATCAAAGTTTTTGTAAAGAAAAATTGTATCTGCCGGATGGAAATCTGATGTCTGTAAGTGCTTCGGCAGGCATGTCCTTCTATCCGGAGGACGCCAGAAAATATAAAGAACTGATTCAATACGCTGATTTTGCCATGTATGAGATCAAGAAAAGCTCCAAAGGTGGCATCAGCAGTTTTAATGTGGAACGGTATGTGCGAGACAACATTCTGGTTAACGGGGTTGGTGAGTTGAACCGGATCCTGGAGGAGGAAAGTGTGTCTTATGCATTCCAGCCGATCATCTCTGTGAAGGAATGTAACGTATTTGCCTATGAAGCGTTGATGCATCCCGTATCGGAGACGGTTCATAATGCGACAGAGCTGATCCGACTGGCAGAAAGCCAGTCCAAGCTTGGAGTGGTGGAGAAAATCACCTGGTTTCACAGCATCCGGACGTTTGCAAAATTTTATGATGCGGATCATCCCTGTCATATGTTCTTAAATTCCATGCCCAATCAATGCCTGAAACCGGAGGAATTTAAACAGCTGGAGACAGAATACGGTGCCCTTTTGGGACAGATCGTGGTGGAGATGACAGAGAATACCCGTGTGGATGAGGAGATGGAGAATGCAAAGAGTCTATGGTGCAGGCGCTGGCATATTCCTCTGGCACTGGATGACTTTGGAACCGGCTACAGCAACAGCGATATTCTTGTGTCGAGACAGTTTGATTATGTGAAACTGGATATGAGTCTGATCCAGAATATCCATCTTTATCCTTCCACACAGGTTCTGGTAAAGCATATCATTGATTACTGCCATGCAAATGGACAGAAAGTGATTGCAGAGGGAATCGAGAAGAAAGAGGAACTATCCATGGTAATTTCCATGGGAGTGGATTACCTGCAGGGGTTCTTACTGGGTAAGGCAGACAGTACCTTGTCCCAACCGGATCTGACGATTTTGAGACAGGTTCTTTCGGAAATTGAATAGAGTTGGTCTAAATAAAAGCCCCCTTCCATATAATGTTACAACAATGGAAGGGGTTTTATTATGGAAGCAAGTCAAAGCAGGGAATTCAATCTATACCATGACATTCAGGCGAGAACGGCGGGAGCTTTATATCTGGGAGTGGTAGGACCGGTGAGAACCGGAAAATCCACTTTTATCAAGAAATTTATGGATCTTTGCGTTCTTCCCAATATGCCGGAAGGCCACGAGAAACAACAGCTGGTGGATGAACTGCCTCAAAGCTCCGGAGGAAGAACAATTACCACGACAGAACCGAAGTTTATTCCGAAACAGGCTGCCCAGATCCAACTGGCGGACGATACCCGGATCCGGGTTCGGTTGGTGGATTGTGTTGGCTTTATGGTGGAGGGGGCTGCAGGGCACACGGAAGATGGAAGCGAACGAATGGTGAAAACACCCTGGTTTACCCAGGAAATTCCCTTTACCCAGGCAGCAGAGATCGGAACCAGCAAGGTGATCGGAGATCACTCCACGGTGGGAATTGTAGTGACTACGGATGGAAGCTTTGGAGAACTGCCCAGAGAAAATTATCGGGCACCGGAGGAAAAAACCATTACACAGCTTCAGAAATTAAAAAAACCGTTTCTGGTGATTCTGAACAGCAGTACGCCGGAGGCGGAATCAACCAGACAGATAGCACGGGAAATTGGTGATAAATACGGCGTTATCGTGACGGTGATGAACTGTGAGCGAATGGAGAAGAAAGACATAGAACTGATTCTTCAGAGAGTGCTGGAAGAATTTCCCATTATGCTGATGGAGTTTTATATGCCCAAGTGGGTAGAAATGCTTCCAATGGAGCATAAGCTGAAAACGGATCTGTTATCTCATGTGCGTGAGATGATGGATAATTTAAATAAAATGCGGGATGTGATGGAGAACCGGCCGGAATTTGCCAGCGATTATGTGAAACGGTGTAAGGTTGATCAGATTGACATGGCGCAGGGACGTGTAGTGCTTCATGTGGATGTGGATGAACGGTTCTACTACGAGATGCTGTCAGAACTGATGGGGGTAGAAGTAAAAGGGGAGTACCATTTGATTTCTGTCATCCGGGAACTTACGGATATGAAGAAAGAATACAGTAAAGTCCTTCATGCCATTGACAGTGTGCGTCAGAGAGGATATGGCGTGGTAACACCGGAGAGAGATGAGATTCTTCTCGACAAACCGGAACTGATTCGTCATGGTAACAAATTCGGAGTAAAAATCAAATCCAGCAGTCCTTCCATTCATATGATCCGGGCTAATATAGAGACGGAGATCGCACCAATTGTGGGGACACAGGAACAGGCCCAGGATCTGATTCAGTATATTGATGAGGCAAAGGAATCAGAGACCGGCATCTGGGAGACGAATATATTCGGTAAAACCATTGAACAGCTGGTTGAGGACGGAATTGCAGGAAAGATTGCCATGATCGGTGAAGAAAGCCAGGTGAAACTCCAGGATACCATGCAGAAGATTGTGAACGACAGTAACGGAGGGATGGTCTGTATTATTATATAAGGGATTTCCGGTAGAAAAGTGTCGCCTGCGGGTGGCACTTTTTCCTGTTCAGCAGAAGGAGTAATGTGCTATAATAAAATATATTTTGACGGGAGAACAGGACTGTGACACAGAGTGTTTTTTCCTGATTTCAGAAAGGCAGGAGAGATTATGGGCGTTAATTTTGAAAAATGTGAAGCATGTTATGAAAGTATAAAAGACCGGATTCCCTTTATTCCCAGGGTGGCGTTGGTACTGGGATCAGGACTGGGAGATTATGCGGATGATATTCAGGTGGAGGCTGAGATTCCCTACAAAGAAATTCCGGGATTTCCTGTTTCCACAGTACCCGGTCATGCCGGAAAATTTATTTTTGGCTATGTGGGAGAGGTTCCGGTGGTATGCATGAAGGGGCGTGTTCATTATTATGAAGGCTATGCGGTATCTGATGTGGTGCTTCCGGCCAGACTGATGCATCGGATGGGGGCAGAGATTTTATTCCTTACCAATGCAGCGGGGGGAATCAATTTTGATTTTAACGCGGGAACACTGATGCTGATTAAAGATCACATTTCCTGCTTTGCACCCAATCCGTTAATCGGACCCAATGAAGAAGAATTCGGACTTCGTTTCCCGGATATGAGCCACGTATATGATGAAGATTTACAGCAGATCATCCGCGACACGGCGGCAGATAATGAGATTCCCTTGAAGGAGGGGGTTTATGTTCAGCTGACCGGACCCTCCTTTGAGTCTCCGGCAGAGATTCGGATGCTCCGTACACTGGGAGCAGATGCAGCCGGCATGAGCACCGTTGTGGAAGCAATCACAGCTAATCATATGGGAATGAAGATTTGCGGAATCTCCTGTATCAGTAATCTGGCAGCCGGTATGCTGGAGCAGCCTATCACCCATCAGGAAGTGCAGGAAACGGCCAACAGAGTGGCGCCTTTATTTAAGAAACTGGTAACGGAGTCCATTAAGAAATTTTAAGGATAGGAAAGATGGAACTGACAGAAACTTTACGTCAACAACTGATCGAGACAGCATTCCTTGCCAGAAGAAATGCCTATACCCCTTATTCCCATTATAGGGTGGGGGCAGCACTGCTTTGCACAGACGGCAGCATTGTGACCGGGTGTAATATTGAAAATGCGGCTTTCGGGCCAACGATCTGTGCGGAGCGGGTGGCAGTATTTAAGGCAGTGAGCGAGAAGAAAACGGGGACGACCGGGAGAAATTTTCAGGCGATTGCCATTGTGGGAGGGCCGGAAACAGAGGATGTAACCGAAGAAGGACAGGAATTGTCCCAATACGCATTTCCCTGTGGGGTGTGCAGACAGGTTCTTCGGGAATTTGTGAATCCCCAGGAGTTTACGGTGATCACGGCGAAGTCCATCCGAAACTATCATCAGATGACATTGGACGAGTTATTGCCTCAGAGTTTTGGACCGGATAATCTTAGGTAAAAGATCTTCGATGTATTTTTCCACAGGAGAAAAGAGAGGTATTTATGAAAATTAGACTATATAATGCAAGAATCCTAACGATGAAGGAAGGGGAGGAGATCTTTCAGGGAGAAATCTGGACAGAGGGAGCCCAAATTACCTATGTAGGGCCGGCCAGGGAGGATACACCCAAGGACTTCCAACGTGAGATTGATTGCAAGGGGGATCTGCTCATGCCGGGCTTTAAGAATGCCCATACCCATTCGGGGATGACCTTGATGCGCTCTCTGGCGGATGACTGTCCTTTGGCGGAATGGTTGAATACACAGATTTTTCCCTTGGAAGCGAAATTGACACCGGAGGATATTTATACAGCCACAGAGTTGGCAATCCTGGAATATCTCACCACCGGAGTGACGGCTATCTTTGACATGTATCTCACGCCGGATTCCATCGCAGATGCCTGTTCCAATATGGGGATGCGGTGCGTGCAGGTTGGGGGACTGAATAACTTCAGCGAGTCCATTCCTTTGTTAGAGCAGTGGTACGAGAAATTAAACCACAAGGATGAACTGAACAGTTTTATGCTGGGTTTTCATGCAGAGTATACCACTTCCAAAGAACTGCTTGCCCAGGTGGCGGAACTGTCACAGAAATACAAAGCGCCGGTATTTACTCATATCTCAGAGACAAAAGCAGAGGTGGAAGGCTGTGTAGAACGTTACGGCTGCACGCCGGCACAGCTCTTTGAGAGTCTTGGTATGTGGGAGTATGGCGGTGGTGGCTATCATGGTGTATATCTGACACCTGAGGATCGTGCCATCTTTAAAAAACGAAATCTTACCATCGTGACCAATCCGGGATCCAACACAAAGCTTGCCAGCGGAATTGCTCCTATCAGCGATTTTTTGAAGGATGGAATTCCGGTGGCAGTGGGAACGGATGGGCCTTCCAGCAACAACTGTCTGGATATGTTCCGTGAAATGTTTCTGGTGACCGGTCTGGCTAAGTTAAAGGAGCAGGATGCAGCGGCCGTGGATGCAAGGGAAGTTTTGAAAATGGCAACGGTGAACGGCGCGAAAGCCATGGGACTTGACAACAGTGATGTGCTTGCCGAAGGAAAGTATGCGGATTTGATCCGTATAGACCTGCATCAGCCCAATATGCAGCCGATCCATAATATCCAGAAGAATCTGGTATACAGCGGAAGTAAACAAAATGTGGCCATGACCATGATTCATGGAAGAATTTTGTATGAAAGTGGTACTTTCTACACAAAGGATCAGCCGAAGGAGATTTATCGGGGGGTAGAAAAGACCCTGGAAAGGATTTTAGAAAAGTAAGATGGAATATGAGCTGTTGCTAGTGCTTTTTGTGGCCTTTATTCTGTTTCTCACGGTGGCAGACCGCATCAATGAAAAAAAACGTTGGAGATGGCTGGAGGCGCAGCACCGGGACAATTATGGGAAAGCTTCCTCCAAAAAGCATAAGGCGGAGGAAGGGAAGACCATCGCTTCTTACTATGTACGACATAAGGATTCCAATGGTATTGATGACATAACCTGGAATGATCTGGGAATGGATGAAGTGTTCAAAAAAATGGATTATACAGACAGCAGTGTGGGAGAACAATTTCTCTATTACATGCTGCGGACTCCCTGCTATGAAGAAGAAACCTTGAAACAGCGGGAAAAACGGATCTGTGCCATGGAGAAGGACGAGGTGCGCCTGCCACTGCAGATGCAGTTTTTAAAGGTGGGCCGGAGTGGAAAATATGCGATCTGGGATTATCTGGATCTGTTGGATAATCTGGGAGAGCGAAACGGTGTGTTATCTGTGGCAGTCGACCTTTTTATCCTGGGGATGATTCCCATGTGCTTTGTAAACGTGGGCATCGGAGTGACTGGAATGATTGCAGGAGTCCTTTTCAATTTCCTGCGGTATTTCAAACAAAAGGGAGAGATTGATCCCTACATTGTCAGTTTCTCCTATTTGTTGCGATTGATTGAGGGCGCAGAGCAGGTGGCCGGGGTACTAAAAAAACAGGAAGAAGAAATTCTTCGGGAGGATGCCCGGCTTATTATGGAACAGGTAAAGGTATTTAAGAAATACCGGAGAAATTCCCATTTGATTTTGTCCCCCACCAGAATGAGCGGAAGCAGCGATCCGGTGGAACTGGCACTGGACTATATCCGTATGATGTTTCATCTGGATATTTTAAAATTCAATCAGATGCTGCGTCAGGTGCGTGGGCATCTGCCCCAGATAGAGGTTCTGATGACTGTGACGGGACAGCTGGATGCGTCCATCTCGATTCAGTGCTATCGGGAGTACCTAAGACAGAAGGGACAGGCTTATTGTATTCCGGTGTTTACCGGGAATAAGAAAATCCATCTTCAAAAAGGCGTGCATCCTCTGTTGGAACAGCCGGTTGCCAATTCTGTGGAAACGGAACGAAATGTTCTGATCACCGGCTCCAATGCTTCGGGTAAATCCACATTTCTGAAAACAGTTGCTGTTGCCGCACTGATGGCACAGTCTGTCCACATGGTTTTAGCAGAGGTTTATCAGGCAAGCTTTTTCCGCATTTATTCCTCCATGGCACTACACGATGACCTGCTTTCCGGAGAAAGCTATTATATGGCAGAAATTAAGGCACTGAAACGGATTCTTGACGGGGCGCAGGCGGAGAAAACACCGGTGCTTTGTTTTGTGGATGAGGTACTTCGCGGCACTAACACCGTAGAACGTATTGCAGCCTCTGTGGAAATTCTTCATGATCTGGCCGGACAGAATCTTCTTTGCTTTACCGCTACCCATGATATTGAATTGACGAAGCTGCTATGCGGAGAATATGAAAATTACCATTTCTCCGAAGAGTTTGACGGAACACAGATTCATTTTACTTATGTGATTCAAAAGGGAGAGGCCACCAGCCGGAATGCCATTAAGCTGTTAGACATGATGGGATTTGAAAAGGAGATTACGGTAAGAGCGGAGAAACGGGCAGAGCAATTTCTGCAGACAGGAAAGTGGTAATGGCAAAACAAAAGTTTTATGCAGTAAAAAAAGGAAAAAAGCCGGGAATTTATGTAAGCTGGGAAGCCTGTAAGGCATCAGTGGATGGATTCAGCGGGGCTCAATATAAAAGCTTTGCTTCCCGGAAGGAGGCAGAAGCTTATCTGAAAGAGGAAGGTAAGTCTCCCCAAAAGGACCAGAACCATCTGATTGCTTATGTGGATGGCAGTTTTGATGTGAATCTGGGACGATATGCATATGGCTGCGTGCTTCTTGTACCGGGAGGCGGGATTATTCGTAAAAACGGGGGAGGAAGCAGCCCGGAGTGTGTGGCATTGCGCAACGTGGCAGGGGAAATGTTAGGTGCCATGTATGCAGTGAAGTGGGCACAGAAAGCAGGGTATGGAAAGTTAGAAATCTGCTACGATTATATGGGAATCGAGATGTGGGCCACCGGTGGATGGAAAGCGAAGAATGAACTGACGCAAAAATATGCGGCTTTCATGAAGGAGAGCGGAAAAACCTGTGAGATAACCTTTCGGAAAATTGCAGCCCACACAGGGGATACTTATAACGAGGAGGCAGATCAGCTGGCAAAAGCGGCATTATTACCGGATAAAGACGAGGAATAACGAAAATGGCAAACTATACAATTCTGTTTTGGGATCTGGATGATACACTTCTGGATTTCAAAAAATGTGAGAGAAATGCGTTGCTAAAAAGTTTTGCAAAATACAGACGCAGTGTGGGGGATGATGTGGTTTCCCTCTATTCCAAAATTAACGAAAGCTACTGGAAACGTCTGGAACTGGGGGAAGTGACACGGCAGGAACTGCTGGTAGGAAGATTCCGGACATTGTTTGAAACCCTGATGATTCAGGATTTGGATCCGGTACAGTTCAGACTCACTTATAATGAAGAACTTTCGGCATCTGCTTTTCTGTTTGAGGATGCATGGGAGGTTGTGGCGGCATGTAAAGATCTGGGACTGCGGCAGTATGTGGTTACCAACGGAGTGGCGGATACCCAGAAGAGCCGTATGCATCTGTCAAAGCTGGAAAAGCTTATGGATGGTCTGTTTATTTCAGAAGAGATCGGTGCGGAGAAACCCTCAGCGGCCTTTTTTCATAAAGTTTTTGAAACACTGGGAGAGGTGGATCCCAGGCAGGTGCTGCTGATCGGAGATTCCCTTTCCAGCGATATGAAGGGAGGAAAAAATGCCGGAATTGCCACCTGCTGGTATAATCCGAAGAAAAAACCAGAGGATAGGGAAATTCCGGTGACTTACGAAATCAGAAGCCTGCCGGATGTATTGGCACTGGTGGCTCATTCCTAGGAGGAAAATCCGATGTCCAAATCATATAATCAGAAAAGCAAAATCCTGTATCTGATCAAAATTCTCTGGGAGCAGACGGATGAGGAACATCCTTTAAATGCAGCGGAACTGATTGAGAAACTGGCGGAATATGACATCAGTGCAGAGCGCAAGAGTATTTATGATGACATGCAGCGGCTGAAAGAATTCGGAATCGGAGTGGTTCAGAAAAGAGGAAGAGGAAACAGCGGGTATTACCTGGCAGCCAGAACCTTTACCCTGCCGGAATTAAAAGTTCTGGTGGATGTGGTGCAGTCATCCCGGTTTATCACGAAATCAAAATCTGAGGAACTGATCCATAAGCTGGAAACCTTTGCCAACAGATACGATGGCAGACAGCTGCAGCGCCAGGTCTATGTGGCCAGCCGGGTGAAAGCCAGCAACGAAGAGATTTATGACAGTGTGGATCAGATCCATCAGGCACTTAACGAAGGAAGCCAGATCTGTTTTACCTATCTGGACTGGAATCTGCAAAAAAAACTGCAGCCCAGGAGAAATGGTCATGAATATGTGGTCAGTCCCTGGTCCCTGGCATGGAATGCAGAAAATTACTATCTGATTGCCTACGATGAAGAGGAGTGCAAGATTAAGCATTACCGTGTGGACAAGATGGGAACGATCCGGTTGAATCACGAGAAGAGAAATGGACAGGAAGCTTTTTCCAACTTTGATGTGGCACAGTATTGTAATCGAACCTTTAATATGTATGGTGGAAGAGAAGAAATGCTGACGCTGCAATTTGAAAATCATCTTCTCGGAGTGATGGTAGACCGCTTTGGAACAGAAGTCAGTATCCGAAAGAGAGATGAGCAGCATTTTTCCGTTCGGGTGCCGGTAGCGGTGAGCGGACAATTTTTCGGATGGCTTGCAGGTATCGGAAAACAGGTGCAGATCCTTTCCCCGGAAAGTGTGCGTCTGGAATATCGGAAATATTTGCAGGATCTTATAGAGTAAGAGCTATTGACATTGACCACTCAATTTGCTATGCTGAATAGTGCCACTAGATATTGTATATATCTGGTGGCACATTTCAACATGTAGCATATTTGGAGGGGTTATCTCATGGGAGAAGCAGCAGACTTAAAACAGCGTGAAACAGTGGATTATTCATTGGAATATCATCCGAAAAAGGATGTAAAGGTCATTAAAAAGGATGGAAGCCTGGAAGCATTTAATGTGCAGAAGGTGATCAATGCCGTGGGAAAAAGTGCCTACCGTGCCCTGACCAAATTTACCGATGAAGAGAAGCGCCGCATCTGTCAGATCGTTGTGGATAAAGTGGATGAACTGGGAGATGAACAGATTCCAATCCCCGTGATGCATAATATTGTGGAGTCTGCACTGGAAGCCACCAGACCCCTTGTTGCAAAAAGTTACCGGGATTACCGGAACTATAAACAGGATTTTGTCCGCATGATGGATGATGTATACAAAAAGAGCCAGTCTATCATGTATATCGGTGATAAGGAAAATGCCAACACGGATTCAGCACTGGTATCCACCAAGAGAAGCCTGATTTTTAATCAATTTAACAAGGAACTGTATCAGAAATTTTTCATGACTACAGAGGAAATTCAGGCATGCCGTGATGGTTATATTTATGTCCATGATATGTCAGCCCGCCGGGATACCATGAACTGCTGTCTATTTGATGTAAAGAGTGTACTTACCGGCGGTTTTGAGATGGGAAATATCTGGTACAATGAGCCAAAGACTCTGGATGTAGCTTTCGATGTCATCGGTGATATCGTACTGAGTGCAGCCAGCCAGCAGTACGGTGGCTTTACAGTACCGGAGGTAGATAAGATTCTGGAGCCCTACGCAGAAAAGTCCTATGCGAAGGAGGTAGAGAAATACAGGAAGCTTGGAGTTCCCCAGGATAAGGCGGAAGAACAGGCAGTCAAGGATGTGGAAAAGGAGTTTGAGCAGGGATTCCAGGGTTGGGAATACAAATTCAATACCGTAGCCAGCAGCCGTGGTGATTATCCTTTTATCACGGTGACAGCAGGACTGGGTACCGGACGGTTTGCCAAGATGGCATCCATTAAATTGTTGAATGTGAGACGAGAGGGACAGGGAAAAAGTGATCACAAGAAACCGGTTCTTTTCCCGAAGATTGTCTTCTTATATGATGAAAATCTTCATGGAGAGGGATGTCCTCTTGAGGATGTATTCGAGGCAGGAATTGAGTGTTCTGCAAAGACCATGTACCCGGATTGGCTCAGCCTTACAGGGAAGGGTTATATTGCCAGCATGTACAAGCAGTATGGGAAGGTGATTTCTCCCATGGGATGCCGGGCATTTCTGTCTCCCTGGTATGAGAGAGGCGGCATGCATCCTGCAGACGATAAGGATGTACCGGTATTTGTGGGGCGTTTTAACATTGGTGCAGTGTCTTTACACTTACCCATGATTCTTGCAAAGGCAAGAAAAGAGAGTAAGGATTTTTATGAAGTTCTGGATTACTATTTGAATCTGATCCGCCAGCTGCACATTCGTACCTATGCGTACCTGGGCGAGATGCGGGCCTCTACGAACCCACTGGCTTATTGTGAGGGTGGTTTCCTGGGTGGACATCTGCAGCTGCATGACAAGATTAAGCCGATCTTAAAGACCGCTACAGCCAGCTTTGGTATTACCGCTTTTAATGAATTGCAGGAATTATACAATGGAAAGTCCCTGGTGGAAGACGGACAGTTTGCCCTGGAGGTACTGGAGCATATCAACCAGAAGGTGGCGGAGTTTAAGGAGGAAGATGGAAATCTCTATGCTATTTACGGAACTCCGGCAGAGAATCTCTGCGGACTTCAGGTAAAACAGTTCCGTGCGAAATATGGCATCGTGGAAGGCGTATCGGACAGAGAGTATGTATCCAACAGCTTCCATTGTCATGTGACAGAAGATATCACTCCCATTGAGAAACAGGATAAGGAATACCGTTTCTGGGAACTGAGTAATGGGGGCAAGATCCAGTATGTGAAATACCCCATCAGCTATAATACGGAGGCTATCAAAACACTGGTGCGTCGTGCCATGGACATGGGATTTTACGAGGGTGTCAATTTGTCTTTAGCCTACTGTGATGATTGTGGACACCAGGAGCTGGAGATGGATGTATGCCCCAAATGCGGAAGCAGAAATCTTACCAAGATTGACCGTATGAATGGTTATCTGGCATATTCCAGAGTACATGGAGATACCCGGCTTTCTGATGCCAAGATGGCAGAGATTGCGGAGCGGAAATCCATGTAGGCATTATAACTCAAATCAGCAAACGGGGGATAGAGCATTGCGATATCATAATATAACGAAAGAAGACATGCTAAACGGTGACGGCCTGCGGGTTGTGTTGTGGGTATCCGGTTGTGACCACTGCTGCAAAGAGTGCCAGAACCCGATCACCTGGGATCCGGAAGGCGGGCTTTTATTTGACGAGGCTGCAAAACAGGAAATTTTTGATCAATTGGATAAAAGCTATATCAGCGGTATCACATTCAGTGGAGGAGATCCGCTGCATCCTGCCAATATTGCAGGCGTAAGGGAACTGGCCGGAGAGATTCGTGAGAGATATCCGAAGAAGACAATCTGGTTATATACAGGTTCTCTGTGGGAGGAAATCAGGAACGATCCGTTAATGCACCTGTTGGATGTGGTGGTAGACGGTGAGTTTGTAGTAGAAGAAAAGGATAATACCCTGCGTTGGAAAGGCAGTAAAAACCAACGTGTGATTGATGTCAAACGGACATTGCAGGATCCTTCCGGGCAGGTATGGCTGCATTGCCCGGAATATGACCGGGAGATCAAGAGTAAAGAGGAAGTGATGCCCTGCGGCTGTGGGGAATAAAAGGAGAACCTTGTGTTATGACTGAGACGATCAAAATTAAATATCATACGGATAAAATTGATAAACTGGCTTATGTGGACGGCAAGAGTGACTGGATTGATCTGCGTGCTGCGGAGGATGTGGAGTTAAAAAAAGGTGACTTCAGGCTCATCAACCTTGGAATTTCCATGAAACTGCCGGAAGGTTATGAAGCTATCATTGCGCCCCGCAGTTCTACCTTTAAGAATTTTGGAATCATTCAGACCAACAGCATCGGTGTCATCGATGAAACTTACTGCGGCAACGATGATGTCTACCGCTATCCGGTATATGCAGTGCGGGATACCCAGATTCATGTGAATGACAGAATCTGTCAGTTCCGTATTCAGAAACATCAGCCGAGAATTGTATTTGACGAAGTGGAAAGTCTCGACGGACCTGCCAGAGGCGGATTTGGAAGCACAGGTATTCAGTAGTCAGAGAGTGGAGGGATGGATGAAAATCTGTCCCTTTTATTGTATAAGAAAGGAATACCCTGCAAAACGAAACGTTAGTGGTTTTTCAAATCCGGATCAGGCGGCGGATAGGAACCGGGCAGCCGCCGCCTGATCAGCCGTTTCCATAGCATATTTCCATCAAAGGGAATCAGGGGATAGAGATAGCTTCGCCCGGTGATGGTCTTGTTAAACAGCAGACAGCAGAAGGTAAAGATGATTCCCCCGATATAGCCCCATACTCCCAAAAAAGATGTGGTGATCAAGGTAATGATACGCATGAATTTCATGGCATATCCCAGTTCATAGCTGTTCTGGGTGTAGTTGGCGATGGCCACAAAAGCCATGTAGAGCATGACCTCCGCATTGAACCAGCCGCTGTTGACGGAAAATTCCCCCAGCACCAGTGCCGCCATGACGGAAAGCGGTGTACTGAGCATATTAGGGGTGTTGATGGCAGCCAGCTTCAGACCGTCAATGGCCAGTTCCAGTAAAAGAAACTGGGCAAGGAGTGGAATGTTCACGGTATCTTGTACCAGGATAAAGGAAAAACCGGAGGGAAGCCATTGAGGATACATGGTAAATAATAAAAAAGTCGGGGTCAGAAGGTAGGTCATCAGAGCAATGAGAAAGCGGGCGATCCGCAGATAGCTGCCTGTGACCGGGGGAAAATAGTAATCGTCCGCTTCCTCCAGCATGTCAAAAATACTGGTGGGGAGGATCATAGCGGAGGGAGAGTTGTCCACAAGAATGACAATATCTCCTTCCAGGATCTGCGCGGAAGCCGTGTCAGGGCGTTCCGTAAACTTAAATTTGGGAAAAGGGTTATACCATCGCCTGTGATAGATGCATTCCGCCAGACTTTCCTGATTTAAGGTAAGAGCATCCACCTGGATATTATGGATTCGCTTTCGGATTTCTTCCAGAAAGTCATGATCCACGCGGGAGTCCATATAGCATAGAACGATATCGGTCTCAGAACTTTTACCTGCATTGAGAATTTCCAGATGGAGATCGGTACTGCGGATACGGCGCCGGATGAGAGCGGTGTTTTGGACAACGGTTTCCACGAAACCATCCTTGGAACCACGCAGAACCTTGTCTTTATCCGGTTCATCCACACCGCGTGCGGGGTAATCTCTGGCATCAATGATAATCCCTTCGGTGTAGCCGTCAATCAGCAGGAGAACCAGGCCGGACAAAACGTTGTGGGTGAGAAAATCCCAGTCATCGGAGAGCGAAACCTCTACATGGGGAACCAGGGTACGGATCATGTGTTCAGCATCCTGGGGCATTTCCGTTGCCTTTACTCCCAGAAAATACTGGAGCATTTTCTGCATGATATCTTCTCCGCAGAAACCGTTAATAAAATAGAGAACGGCATCCCGTCCACCGACTTGAAGGGGACGGCTGATGAGATCAAAACTTTGATCAACTTGAAGTCTTTTATCGAAATAAGTTTTATTTTCTTTCACAGAAGCAGTTATTTTCATTATAATGATCCTTTCGGGAAAGCAGATAGATAAAGATTTATAATGAAAGTATGTCCTGGGAAAAAATATTTATGCCTCTTTATAAACCCATGATGGCATCCACCGGCAGGGAGAGAACGATTCCCTGAGCGGGAGTGTTGATTCCGTGCTGATTGCTGATGGCTGTCATAATTTCGTTTTTCTTTTCCTTAGGTACGACGATGGCAACGATTTCCTGCTCATCCTGAAGGGAAATGCCGAAATGGGTGGCCACCTCAGCCGGACTGCAGCGCAGTCCTTTTAAAATGGTGCCGCCGGTGGCACCTGCAGTCCTTGCAGTACGCATGATATCATCGCTGTAGCCATGTCTGGCAGTTACCAGAATCATTGCATGTGTAATCGTTTCACTCATTTTTTTCACCTCATGTTCTAATCCTAATTCATTCTGTTCTGGATCGGTGGTACTTAACAATTTATAGAGCCAGCCCTGTGCACCGTTTAAGGGGATGCTGATGGCAATACCTGTTCCCTTTTTGTGGAGCTGTAGGGCCTGGTTCATCTCTGCAAGAAGCATCTTGGTACGATGCTTGGGTACAAAGCAGATCATAATGGTCTTGTTGGTGTCGCCCAGTCCGCAGAGGTTTAAAAAATCGGAATTTGCAGTGCCGATACCGTGCATCTGATAGTAGATGGGGACATTGGAGTCCGTGAGAAACTCGGCCAGGCGGCTGCGGATGCTGGTATCTACGATGATGACCAGACAGCGGAATGTGGGTTTATGTGGGGGATTGTGTTTTATAAAATCCATGCCTATTCCTCCTCCATATCGATAATGATATTGTCGTCAATATTGGCAATGGCAGGTGCCTGGGATGCTTTCTTCTGATGAAATTGATACCAGGCGCCCATAATCTGAATGGCAATCAGGGGAGCCATGGCAACCATGGCAACCACGCCGAAGGCATCGGTAACCACATTTCCACCCACTGCGGTACAGGCTCCCATTGCAAGGGGCAGCAGGAAGGTGGATGTCATGGGACCACTGGCAACTCCACCGGAGTCAAATGCAATACCCACAAATACCTTCGGAACAAACTTGGTCAATACCAGCGCGATGATATAACCGGGAATCAGTAAAAAGTAAATGTTCAGTCCGGTGAGAACGCGGACCATGGCAAGCGCCACGGAGGAAGCCACACCGATGGAGAGACAGGTGTTCATGGCACTGCGGGAGATGGAGCCGTTGGTGATATCCTCCACCTGTTTGTTTAATACCTGCACTGCAGGCTCCGCCTTTACGATGTAATAACCAATCAGTGCACCGATGGGAACCAGTGCCCATTTCCAGGAACGGGATGCGAGGCTGCTGCCCAGCAGGCTTCCCACGGGGGCAAAGCCTACGTTTACGCCGGTGAGGAACAACACCAGACCGACGATGGTATATAAAAAGCCCATGAGCATTTTGATTGTCTGGTTTTTATGGTATCTCCGGGTGGTAAGCTGAAACAGCAGAAAGACCACCAGTACCGGTAAGATAGAAGAGAATACTTCTTTGGCATAATCGGGGAGCATATGTACGAACTGACGCATCACATCCTGCATGGTCACCACATCGGGAATCTCTGTGGCATTGTAGGCGGCTCCGGTGGGATGGTAGAAGATACCTAATAAAAGCACCATGGCAATGGGACCGATACTGCAAAGGGATACCAGGCCGAAACTGTCGCTGGAGCCATTCTTATCACTTCTGGTGGAGGAAAGACCTACACCGATTGCCATGATAAAGGGAACGGTCATGGGGCCTGTGGTCACACCGCCGGAGTCAAATGCCACTGAGATAAAATCGGACGGAGCCACGAAGGACAGCAGAAATAAGGCAATATACAGAATAAAAAGTAAAAGGGAAAGTCGTAATTTAAAGAGAATACGAAGAACGGCAACCACCAGGAAGGCACCAACACCCAGGGCGACAGTCCAGATAAGGGTTTCATTTGGAATAGAAGGAACCTGGTTGGCGAGAACCTGTAAATCCGGCTCTGCGATGGTGATGATTACACCCATCACGAAACAGACGAGCACCAGAACAGAAAGCCGTCTGGTTTTCATGATCTGGGAGCCTACGCCCTCACCTAAGGGGGTCATGGACATTTCTGCACCCAGTTGGAAAAAGGCCATGCCAATAATCAGCATGAAGGCACCCACCAGAAACATGGCAATGGTTCCCGTTTCCATGGGCACGATGAAAATACTTAACAGCAGCACAATTACCGTAATGGGTACCACTGCATTGATGGATTCGTCGATTTTTTCTTTGAGTTTCTTATTTAGTAACAGGTTTTTATTCAATCCGGTCTCACTCTTTCTGTAATCAGTTAACGGGTTACTATCATAAACTATTCAAATTTATTTTAGTTTACTGGGTTTGAAAATAAAAGTCAATTCCTTGTACGATGATGTTTTTGTAAAAATATTAAGATTTTCTTAGCATACTAAGTGTACTACTTGACATAATACACTTGGTATGCTATTTTAAATTCACCAAATGATAGAAGGAGGTGCGCTTGTGTGATCGTCATTGATTATAAGGATAATCGCCCTTTATATGAGCAGATTGTAGAACGATTTCAGGTGCTGATTGAACGGGGAGTTCTGAAGCCACAGGAACAGATGCCCTCTGTGAGAAGCCTGGCGATGGATTTGTCAATCAACCCCAACACCATTCAGAAGGCCTATGCGGAGTTGGAACGGCGTGGATATATTTATACGGTGAAAGGCCGGGGAAATTTTGTTTCTTACGATGAGGAACTGAAAGAAAAACGTCGAAGCCAGCAGCTGGAGGAGTTTCGGACGAAGGCAGTGCAGGCGATGGAAGCGGGGGTGACGAAAGCAGAATTATTGCAAATCGTCAACGAAATTTTTGAGAAAGAGGGTGGAGTATCATGATTGAACTGACACATGTGAATAAACATTTTGACGATATTGTGGCAGTGAACGATGTCAGCGTAAAAATAAAAGAGGGTTGTGTCTTTGGACTGATTGGAACCAACGGCGCCGGAAAAAGTACCATTATGAGGATGATCACAGGAGTGTTAAAGCCGGATGGCGGTGAGATTCTTATTGATGGAAAGGAAGTCTATGACAGCGTGGAATCCAAAAAGCTGTTCTTCTTTATTCCTGATGAACCGTATTTTTTCAGTAATGCGACCTTACAGGATATGGAGCATTACTACAGCAGTATTTATGAGAATTTTAATAAGGAAAAGTTTTATCAGTATTTAGAGCACTTTGAATTGGACAAAAAACGGAAGATTAACACCTTTTCCAAGGGTATGAAAAAGCAGGCGGCTCTGCTTCTGGGCATCTGCTCCGGCACCAGATATCTTTTTTGTGATGAAACCTTTGACGGACTTGACCCGGTGATGCGCCAGGGTGTGAAATCTATTTTTGCAAGCGAGATGGAGGAGCGGGGACTGACTCCGATCATCGCGTCCCACAATTTACGGGAATTAGAGGACATTTGCGATCATGTGGGGCTGTTGCATAAGGGCGGCGTACTGCTTTCCAAAGATTTGGAAGATATGAAGTGCAATATCCAGAAGGTGCAGTGTGTATTTTCTAATAAGGAAGCGGAACAGGAGATTATGCAGAAACTGGATGTGATGAAGGTAGACCACAGAGGTGCTCTTGTCACGATCACAGCCCGTGGCTCCAGGGAGGATGTTACCAATCTGCTGGCATCGGTGGACACAATTTTCTGCGAGATTCTGCCTTTATCTTTAGAGGAAATCTTTATCAGTGAGACGGAGGTAATCGGTTATGACATCAAGAAACTCATTCTTAATTAGCATGAGAGAGAATATGAAACGCAGGATGTGGTATCCCTTACTTCTGCTTCTCATCCAGATTTTCCAGTATCCGGTGGCGGTTGCCATGGTGCTGTCCAACAACAGAATCAATGACATACGGATGTCCTCCGGAACAGTGAGTGAAACCAGAATCTTTACCTGTTTAAACGGCCTGCTGGGTGTTTCCTCCCTGCCGGTGGTACTGGCAGTCATCTTTGGTGTGCTGGCGGCACTCCAGGGCTTTTCCTATCTGAATAACCGGAAAAAAGTAGATTTGTATCACAGCGTCCCGGTGAGCAAAAGCCGGAGATTCTGGGTGATTGTCACAAACAGTTTTCTCATGTATGCTGTGATTCACCTGCTTTGTGTTCTTTTGGCACTGGGAATTGCAGCTCTGTTTCATTGCATGAGCGGAACTTTTTTTGCCTGGGCAATGCTGGATGTGGCATTTAATCTGGTGGGCTTTCTGGCAGGCTTTGCAGTGACCCTGGTGGCGGCGATGCTTACCGGAAATACGGTAGTAACCCTTTTGGGAACCGCAGTGCTGGCGGGATATGAACTGCTGATGCGGCTTTTGGTGCAGGAGCATCTTTCCAGCTTTTTTAACCATTATTCCTATCTGTCGGATAATTCCCTGTCCTTAGAAAAGCTGTGGACATCACCCATCGCCATCTGGGTATGGTTTGTATCCGAAGTAAGCTGGGCAGACGGAAGAGCGGTGCTGGACGAGGGCATGTACAAGACCATTGCAGAGAATGCCAGCTGGTCAGCCCTTCCCAAAACCCTGGTTCTGATTGTGATTTTCATGGCAGTCGGCTATGTGCTGTACCGGAAACGTGGCTCTGAGGCAGCGGGAAAAGCCATGGCATTTTCCGGTATCAAACAGCCCTTGAAAGTCATTATGCTGGTGCCTGTTTCCCTTACTTTCGGACTGGTATTCCGCAGTCTGTCCTACAGTCCCATGGCGTTTGAAATCTTTGGTCTGGTGGTAGGACTTCTCTTAGGACACTGCATCATTGAAATGATTTACGAGTTTGACTTAAAGGCACCTCTGCGTCATCTCCCTTCCCTGGGCGTGGCAACCCTGTTGTCTGCGGTGATTCTCATGTTCTTTGCTTTAGACCCGTTGGGCTATGACCGCTATGTGCCCAATCCCGACAAGGTAGAATATGCCGGCGTTTACTTAGAACAGATGCAGCACGGCGATTTTGTCAATCTGGAGGAAAGCCCGGAAATCAATTTCAGCTACACTTCGGATATGGAATGGGTGCTAGAACGGATGAAATGCACGGATACCAGTCTGATTTGCCAGCTTGCAGAGCAGGGCATGAAGAAGCAGGAGAACAGCGATGGCAGCCGGCTGACCTATGGAACCGTCCATTATCACATGAAAAACGGCAAGGATGTGTACCGCAGTATGGTATTGAATCTGGATGAGGACAGAGATTTGCTGGCGGCAGTTTTACAGGATGAGGGCTACCAGGCAAGTGCCTATCAGTTAAATACCAAGGAATTTGAAAATCTGGTGGGAAACATGACCTGGTCTTATGAGAATGCCAGCCGCAGCTATGATGGTACCAGAGTGGATATTCAGGAGATTTACGATACTTACCGAAAAGAATTTAACGCTCGTTCCTTTGACACCATGTTAAAGGAAGTTCCTGTGGGACGAATCAATTTCCAACTGGAAATCCAGAGATCGGAGAACCAGACGAGTTCTTTCAACTGGTATTATCCGGTCTATGAATCCTTTACGGAAACCATTGCTTTGTTGGAACAGCATGGCATGACGGTGCAGGAGAATATCCCGGCAGACCAGGTAGAGGAAATCACCGTTTACGGACCTACCATCAATCTGGATGAATTGGAGGAAGGCAGTCCGGACTGGGACTATAATTGGGAGTGGAGAGATGTCACTTACACCCAGCCGGAGTACATCAAACAGATTCTGCCACAGGTATACCCCTCCTCCCTGGCAGACTGGATGGTGGATGCAGCCTACAGTGTGTACAGTGCAGACATTTACTATGTAAAGGATGCCGCTCAGGGCAGAACTTATACCAACGGGGTATTCCTCAAAGGAGAAGTGCCCGGAATGGTTATTCGTGACATTACACAGGCACAATAAGACTTGAAAACAACCTCCGGCTTTTATAGAATAGAAAAAGCTGGAGGTTATTTTTGTTATGATTCAGGATATTAAACCCTACCGTTATCGGTTGGAATATGAAAACAGAGAACCACAGGGCGGGGATGTAGCTCTGCTTTATCAGGGAAACCAGGTGTTACTGCGGGAGACGGAGGGAGAGACGAACCCGTTAGCACCACTGTCTTTCTGTGGAGAACTGCCGGGGATGGGCTTTCAGTATCTCTTTGCCATCGAGTCCCCTTCCGGGAAAATGTTCCGATTCTTCCTTGGGAAAGGCTTCGGAGATTCCGGGGAAGGAGAGGACGGGCTGGCGCAAAGACTCCACGCCCAGTGGAAACCCGTGAATATTTTCCGTACCCTGCAGCCCAGGGTCACTGCATTTGCCATCATTACCGGCTATCAGATGGCAGGCTGGTATCGGGACACCAGAATCTGCTCCCGGTGTGGCAAGCCACTGAAACACTCTGAGACGGAACGGATGTTGTTTTGTCCGGACTGTGGTTTACAGCAGTTTCCCAAGATTTCTCCGGCAGTGATTGTTGCGGTGACCAACGGGAATAAACTGTTGATGACCAAATACGCGGGGAGAGCCTACACCCGCTATGCCCTCATTGCAGGCTTTGCGGAGACGGGAGAAACCATTGAGGAAACGGTACATCGGGAGGTATTAGAGGAAGTGGGCATCCGGGTCAAGAACTTAAAGTTCTACAAGAGCCAGCCCTGGTCTTTAACTTCCACTTTACTATTCGGGTTTTATGCAGAACTGGATGGCAGTGATGAAATTAAACTGGAGGACGGAGAACTGTCTGTGGGACAATGGATGGCCCGGGAGGAAATCGAGGAAGATACAAACCAGGAATCCCTCACATGGGAAATGATCGAACGTTTCAAACACGGAGAAGTGTAGACGCCGTATGTAATTTACTTTTCTGCGAGCTGCGTATTCCCGCGGAGCGAAAAAGAGCGCTGACTGTTAAGGTCAACGCTCTTTTCTCTCACATGTTTGATGGAGGGCATTCGTGCTTCTCATCGTTCTGACTTTACTATATCATGGATGTTGTATATTGTAAAATATATATAAAATCATATTTACAATACTTTATAGGTATTATAAAGAGCTGAAAGAAAGAACGGAATGAAATATGTGAATGAAACACCATCAAAATCGGAGAGGCACAAGGCTTGCAGGGGATTTGGGAAGGTGCTATAATTCCAAAGAAAACCAACGATTAGGGGGGGAAAATCATGAGTACAAAGAGAAGGGTTGTTGTGAAGGTGGGAACTTCCACACTGACCATGGAAAACGGTGCGCTGGATTTACGCACGATTGATAAACTGGCACAAGTGCTCTGTGCCATTCATAATGAAGGAAACGAAGTGATTCTCGTAAGTTCAGGGGCAATTGCAGTGGGCGTGAATAAAATGCATCTGCCGGAAAAGCCCGGGGAACTGCGGATGAAACAGGCGGCAGCAGCAGTGGGACAGTGCGAACTAATGCATATTTACGACAAATGTTTCAGCGAGTATGGCTGTATGGTAGCGCAGATTCTTTTAAACGGTGCCGATGTGGATTTGCCTGAGAAACGCCAGAATCTGTCCAACACTTTCCATGCACTTTTAGAGAAGGGCATTATTCCCATTGTTAATGAGAATGACTCTGTCACCTATGCGGAGATCGAGTCAGAGAAAAAGGTTTTTGGTGATAACGATATGCTTTCTGCCATTGTTTCTGTGCTGGTGGAAGCGGACGAACTTCTGATTCTTTCTGATATTGAAGGGCTTTATGACAGTAATCCCCGTACGAACCCGGAGGCAAAGCTGATCCATAAGGTGGAAAAGATAGATGAAAATATTCTGGCACTGGCACAGGGAGCGGGCAGTAACCGGGGGACAGGCGGCATGGACACCAAGCTGCAGGCGGCAAAGAAAGCCACTGAGAATGGAATTACAATGCATATTTCTTTTGGACGCAGACCAGAACTCATTTATGATATCTTAGAGGGAAATGAGATAGGGACAACCTTTTTACCAGCATAGGGAATTTTTTCTATGCTGATAAAGTTTTGTAAGGATGCGATTCTTTGTTTTCAATAGAAAAAGACTGCATAATACCGGCATGAGAGGGACAGCCTAGGAAGGAGAGGGATGCATAGCGGCAGCCCAAAATCGGAATAGGAGGTCCTTTTTTATGAAGACATATCTGGAGATTACATCGGTAAAAGGCAGGGAAATTCTGGATTCCCGGGGAAATCCCACCGTGGAAGCCTGTGTTACGGTGAAAGATACTCTCACCGGAAGCTATAGCCATGCAAGAGCAGCAGTTCCCTCAGGCGCATCCACCGGAAGATTCGAAGCAGTAGAACTGCGGGATGGAGAGACCCGGTATATGGGACTGGGGGTAACGAAAGCGGTTCATAATATTAATACCAAGATAAATGAGGCCGTCTTAGGACAAAACGCGTTGAATCAGATTGAGATTGATCGTCTTTTGATTCAGACAGATGGCACGGAAAACAAAGAAAATCTGGGGGCCAATGCCACATTGGCAGTATCCATGGCAGTGGCACGTGCAGCGGCGCAGTCACTTAGGATTCCTCTGTATCAATATCTGGGAGGAACTTTTACCCGACTGATGCCGGTTCCTATGATGAACATCCTGAATGGCGGAAAACATGCCACAAACACCGTGGATTTTCAGGAATTTATGATTATGCCGGTAAAGGCGGATACGTTTAAGGAGGCACTTCAAATCTGCGCAGAAATTTATCATAATCTGAAAAAGATCTGTCAGCAGGAGGGGCTGTCAACCGGGGTAGGAGACGAGGGAGGCTTTGCCCCTGATCTGCCGGATGCTTTTGCAGTGCTGGATCTGATCGGAAAAGCGGTGAAGGCGGCAGGCTATGAGCCGGGAAGTGATATCCGCATCGCCCTGGATGTGGCCAGTTCAGAACTATACGAGGAACGGGACGGTATGTACCATTTCCCCGGAGAAAGTAAACTTGCGGGACATGAAATTGTAAGAGATACAGCGGAGATGATCACTTATTATGAGAATCTTATTGAGAAATATCCTATTTATTCCATCGAGGATGGTCTGGCAGAGGATGACTGGGAGGGCTGGAAACTCCTCACCCAGAGACTGGGGGATAAAATACAGCTGGTGGGAGATGATCTGTTTGTAACCAACACCAAACGGTTGGATGCAGGTATTAAATTACAGGTAGCCAATGCCATTTTGGTAAAAGTCAATCAGATCGGTACGGTTTCCGAAGCGTTGGATGCCATTGAGATGGCGCAGAAAAACGGTTATCAGGCTGTGATCAGCCATAGAAGCGGGGAGACGGAAGACACGTTTTTAGCAGATCTGGCAGTGGCTGTGAATGCCGGGCAGATCAAAACCGGAGCACCCTGCCGCAGTGACCGGGTTGCAAAATATAATCAGCTTCTGCGTATTGAAGAAGAACTTGGGGATTGTGCCTGCTATAAACCGCCCCGGAACAAAATATAAAACTTTAGCTTTTTTCAAAAACATGAAAGCTCTGATGGGAGAGGAGTCTCCTGCCGGGGCTTTTTAAATGCATAGGAAATATCTTCCTATGCACTTAAAACGCTCCGCGTGGAGGCACAGCTGGCAGTAAGTTTATAAAATTTTTCGAAATTCTTTTTTTTGTGCATTTTTTCACAAAGTTTCCAAGGATTATTCAAAGATGATCGGGGATATACAGAGATTGAAGTATAAATATTCAAACGCAAGGGAGAATTCCTGTATTGTTGTATACAATCCTCATGGTTTGTCGATTGACAAACTTTCTCATCATGAAGTATACTTTACACGTTAAATTTTAATGAAAGCGAGAGAAGAAGATTGGGCAAGTACGTAGGTAAACGAATTTTAATGGCAATTCTTACGGTCTTCATCATCAGCGTAATCACATTCTTTGCAATGAATGCGATTCCAGGAGGACCGTTCAATAAGGAGAAGGCGTCTTCCCCTGCGGTTATCGCAGCGATGGAGGCACGTTATAATCTGGATAAACCCGTTGCACAGCAATACATTATATATATGAAGAGACTGCTTTCCGGCGACCTTGGTGTCAGCCTGAAAAACGGTCGTGATATTAAGGCAATCATCGGCGAGAGCTTTCCCATTTCCGCGAAACTTGGCCTGATGGCTGGAGGACTGGCAATCGTACTGGGAATTGTCCTTGGCTCCACTGCAGCACTGATGCGTAACAAATGGCCGGACAGAGTGATTGTGTTCTTTATTACCTTAATTACGGCAATGCCGTCCTTTGTGGTTGCAACTTTACTGTTATATTTCTTCAGTATGAAACTGGGATGGGTGCAGGCGTTCAGCGCCGGAAACAACCAGACCGTACTTCCGGTACTGGCTCTTTCCTTATCCCCCATGGCATATATTACCCGTCTGACCAAGACCTCCATGCTGGATGCACTGGGACAGGACTACATCCGTACTGCCCGTGCAAAAGGTGTCAGCCAGATGAAGGTAATTTTCATTCATGGGCTGCGTAATGCACTGATTCCTGTCATTACCTATGTGGGCCCCATGATTGCCGGAATTGTTACCGGTTCCATGGTTGTGGAAACGATTTTTAACATCGGAGGTCTTGGCTCCAAATTCGTAAGTGCCATTACCAACCGTGATTATACCCTGATTATGGCAACCACCATTTTCCTGGCTTGCCTCATGGTAGTAGCAAACTTAATTACCGATATTGTATACAAACTGGTTGACCCCAGAATCAAGTTAGACTAAGAAGGAGGAGAAAAAGATGAATAAAGATATGAAACGTGCACCTTTTTCCACTCAGATTGACTTGAGCAAGTTCAAGATGACTGATTTTGAAAAGGCAACTGAAGACGAAAAGAGACAGCAGGATGTCATGGGTGAGTCCACCACCTTCTTTAAAGATGGTATGCGCAGACTCCGCAAGAATCCTCTTGCCATGGGTTCCATTGTTGTTCTGATTTTATTATTACTGGTAATTTTCATTGCACCCCATGTGGTACCTTATGGCTATGCAGACATCGTAAAGGGTTCTGCTAACTTAAAACCCTTTGCCTACAGTACTGCGGAGCAGGCAAAGATTAAAGCAGGGGAGAGCGTGTTCCCTCACATTTTCGGAACCGATTCCCTGGGACGGGACTATTTCATCCGTGTGGTTTACGGTGCGCGGGTATCTCTTGGTGTCGGCGTGTTCGCATCCCTGCTGGTTTTGATTATCGGTACTGTTTACGGTTCCATTTCCGGTTACCTCGGCGGAAAAGTGGATCTGGTAATGATGCGTATTGTGGATATCATTTATTCCCTGCCGGATATGCTGTTGATTATCCTGTTGGCAGTGGTATTAAACGAAACACTGACTCCTCTGATCCAGGGTACAATTCTTGCCAAACTGGGTGTCAACATGATTTCCCTGTTTATCGTATTTGGACTGTTATACTGGGTAGGTATGGCCCGGCTGATTCGTGGTCAGATTCTTACCATCAAGCAGAATGAGTATGTGCTGGCGGCCAGATGTATTGGTACACCCACTTCTCAGATTATTAAGCGTCACATTCTGCCTAACTGCTTATCCGTTATCATCATCACGGTGGCACTGCAGATTCCTTCTGCCATTTTTACAGAGAGTTATCTTTCCTTCGTAGGTCTTGGTGTATCTGCGCCGATGCCGTCATTAGGCTCCCTGGCAAACGATGCCAGAGCCGGCTTACAGACTTACCCTGAGAGACTGATTTTCCCGGCAATGACCATCTGTCTGATTGTTCTGGCGTTAAACCTCCTGGGTGATGGCTTACGCGATGCTTTCGACCCTAAGCTGAGTAAATAGGAGGAGCGCAAAATGGATAGCAAATATATCTTAGAAGTCAAAGACCTGCACACTACCTTCAAAACCGACAAAGGTGAAGTGCATGCAGTAAATGGAATTAACTTTAACTTAGAGCCTGGAAAGACTCTGGGAATCGTAGGAGAATCCGGTTCCGGTAAATCCGTATCTGCCTATTCCATCATGCAGATTCTGGCAGACAACGGACGAATCAGCTCCGGAGAAGTGTTATATAAAGGAGAAAACATCGTAGGCTGGGATAAAAAGAAAATGGCAGAGTTCCGTGGAAAATGCTGTTCCATTATTTTCCAGGATCCCATGACCTCCTTAAATCCCGTCTTTTCCGTAGGTTATCAGTTGGAGGAGGCAATCCTTCTTCATACCGACCGTACCAAAAAAGAGGCAAAAGCCCGTGCCATCGAGATGCTGACCCTGGTTGGTGTCAACGAGCCGGAGAAACGTGTAAAACAGTATCCCCATGAGTTGTCCGGTGGTATGCGTCAGCGTGTCATGATTGCCATGGCACTTGCCTGTGAGCCGGATATCCTCATTGCCGATGAGCCCACCACTGCATTGGATGTAACCATCCAGGCGCAGATTCTGGAACTGATGCAGGATTTGCAGAAGAAGATGGGAATGGCAATCATCATGGTAACCCATGACCTGGGTGTCATTGCCTCCATGTGTGATGAGATTATCGTTATGTACGGCGGCCGCGTCTGTGAGCGTGGAACGGCAGATGACATTTTCTATCGTCCTGCCCACGAATATACCAAGGGATTGTTACGTTCCATCCCCACCTCTGACAATAACGGCGAGAGACTTGTGCCCATCGGCGGTACTCCCATCAACCTGTTAAACATGCCCCAGGGCTGCGCATTCTGCCCCCGGTGTGACGAGGCGATGAAAATCTGCCTGACCCAGGTGCCGGAGGAAATCCGTATCAGTGACACCCACCTGGCATCCTGCTTTATGAATATCAAACAAGCCATGCAGGAAACAAACGAGACAAAGGAGGTATAAGCAATGGCAGCACAACAGAAAGAAAACAGCGAATACCTCTTACAGGTAGAACATTTAAAACAGTACTTTCCTATTAAACAGGGATTCAAGACCATCCCCTTAAAGGCAGTGGATGATATTTCTTTTTCCATCAAACCCGGTGAGACACTGGGTCTGGTAGGAGAGAGCGGTTGCGGTAAGACCACCGTAGGACGTACCCTGTTACGTTTATACCAGCCCACCGCAGGACGGATTGTCTTTGACGGCGATGTGCTTTTCGACAGCGAAAAGAAAATTGATGTAAATATGCACCCTTACCGGAAACAGATGCAGATGGTATTCCAGGACCCCTATTCTTCTTTAAATCCCCGTATGACGGTTGAGGATATTATCGGAGAGCCTCTGGATGTACACAAGCTGTACAGTAACCGGAAAGAGCGTCATGATATGATTATGGAACTGATGGAAACCGTAGGCTTAAATGCGGAGCATGCTTCCCGTTATGCCCATGAGTTTTCCGGCGGTCAGCGTCAGCGTATCGGTATTGCCAGAGCACTGGCGGTAAATCCCAAATTTATTGTCTGTGATGAACCAGTTTCTGCACTGGATGTGTCCATTCAGGCGCAGGTTGTCAACATGTTTGAGGATTTACAGGAAAAGCTGGGAATGGCTTATCTGTTTATCGCCCATGACTTACTGGTGGTACAGCATATTTCTGACCGTATTGCGGTGATGTATCTGGGACATATGATGGAACTTGCCGATGCAAATGAACTGATGAACAACCCCATCCATCCCTATACCCAGTCCTTACTGTCTGCCGTGCCTGTTCCTGATCCGGAGACAGCGAGACACAGTCAGCGTATTATTCTGGAGGGAGATGTACCTTCTCCTCTGCATATGCCCACCGGTTGTCCTTTCCGCAGCCGTTGCCGCTATGCCACCGAACAGTGCGCCGCGGAAATGCCGCAGTTTAAAGACCACGGAAATGGTCATTTTGTGGCTTGCCATAATAAATAATTGTGTTATAATAAGAAACTGATTTCTTCCTAAGAGTTAGGTTGAAATAGATGAAACAAATTTTAGAAGGAGGATTATTATGAAAAAGAAACTTGTTTCTATCATGCTTGCAACCGCAATGACCATGAGTCTGGTTGCATGTGGCTCCAGCAACGGCGGCGCTTCCGCACCTGCAGAGTCCACAACTACTGATGGTGAAAGTGCAACTACCGATGCTGCACAGGCTACCACCACTTCTACCGCAACTGATGTATTGAATATCTGGATGGCATCCGAGCCTGGCCATCTTGATCCCGCTCTGAACAGCACCGTTGATGGCGGCTGTCTTGCAGTAAACAGCTTTGAGGGTCTGATGCGTTACAACGCTGACGGACAGTTAGAGCCTGCATGTGCAGAGTCCTACACTGTATCTGAGGATGGTATGACCTACACCTTCACCCTGCGTGATGGTCTGAAATGGTCCAACGGCGAAACCCTGGATGCAAACGATTTCGTTTATTCCTGGAAACGTGCTGCAGCTCCTGAGACTGCTGCAGATTACAGCTACCTTTGCGAGATGTTCCCCAGCTTTGACTATGAGACTGGTTTAGGCGACGAGGATGTTGTAGCATCTGAAGATGGCAAAACTTTAACTGTTCAGTTAAAAGCTGTTTGCCCTTACTTCTTAGACTTATGTGCATTCCCTTTCTTCTTCCCTGTATATGAGGAAGAGGTTGAGGCTTCCAAGACCGCTGAGAATCCTGCTGGTACCTGGGCACAGGAGGCTGGATTCGTATCCAATGGTGCTTATACTTTACAGGCATGGAACCATGATTCCGATATGACCTATGTAAAGAACGACAACTACTGGGATGCTGATTCTGTAACCATCCCTACCATGAACGTAATGCTGACTTCTGATGAAACCGCAGCTTACACTGCTTATCAGACCGGCGACCTTGACTTCATCGATTCCATCCCTACCGAGGAAATCGCATCTGTTAAGGATTCTTCCGAGTTCGTAGTTCTGGATAACCTGGGAACCTACTACAGCGCATTCAACTACAACTCCGATTTATATGCAAACTTAGGCTTAGACGAGGAGCAGGCAAAGACCTTCCGTAGAGCTATCAGCTTAATGATTGACCGTCAGTACATCATTGATACCATTGGTCAGCTTGACCAGCAGATTGCTACCACCTTCGTACCTGCAGGATGCTCTGATGGTAATGGCGGCGAGTTCAAAAACAAAGATTACTTCAGCACTGACTACGACACTAACGTAGCAGAGGCAAAAGACCTGTTAGCATCTATCGGTCTGTGGGATAAAGATGCAGATGCTCTGACCCAGACTGTTGCATTCACTTATCTGACCAACAACTCCTCCGTTAACGTTAAGATTGCAGAAGCAATCCAGGCTGACTTAGCTCAGTACGGTATTGAGATGACCATCGATCAGCAGGAGTGGAACGTATTCGTAAATACCCGTAAAAACGGTGACTACGACTTCGCTCGTAACGGTTGGTTAATGGATTACAACGATCCTATCAACATGTTAGAGATGTGGACCACTGATTCCGGTAACAACGACTGCCAGCTCGGTCGTGATGACAGCAAGTCTCTGGATTGGTCCAAATATGATACTTTAATCGATGAAATCCGTACCGAGGCTGACCTTGCAAAACGTGCTGAGTTAATGCACGAGGCTGAGGATTACCTGATGGATACCGAGTGTATCGTTCCTATTTACTACTACAATGACCCTTATATGGTTAAGAGCAATGTAACTGGTATCTACGGAACTGTAGAGGGTATGAAATACTTCTACAAAGCTGCAAAGAACTAATTGAGTTCCGGTAAGCTACAGCTTAAAAGTTGAATAATGGAAAAGGCAGGCAAATATTTTGCTTGCCTTTTTTTTATTGGTATGGTATCATTATTTGTGCTTGTGTGAAACAAGTCTTTGTTTAATGGAGGTTGAAAATGGAGATATTAAGAACAATCTTAACTGTTGTATATATTTTAATCTGTATCGCACTTGTTGTTGTAGTACTGATGCAGGAGGGAAAGAGTGCAGGACTCGGTGCCATCAGCGGAGCTGCAGAGACCTACTGGGGTAAGAACAAAGGTCGTTCCATGGAGGGCGCGCTGGTAAAGATTACCACTGGTCTGGCTGTAGGTTTCATGGTACTGGCAGTCGTATTAAACTTGAATTTCTAATTTTTGGTAGAAGTGTTCGGGACGCTCTTGCAATGCAGGAGGGTCCCTTTTTGTTATCTATTCTGAGCCATGCAAAGTTTCTTTCTGCGAATGCTTGCATTCAGGCAGAAAGAAACTTTATATGGCGAAGTAACCACATGAGCAAAAGGAAAGCAGCGTAAGCTGCGGTTTTGCGAATGTAGTCAGAATAGATAACAAAATATGTCGCGGAGAATATGGTATTTACATGAAAAATTTATTAGAACAACGCAAAAATATGATAGAGTCCCTGGTGGGCGAAAAGCAATATATCCCCATGAAAGAAAAAGAGATGGCAATGCTGCTTCAGGTCAAAAAAGAAGATAAAGACGCCTTTCACCAGGTCATTGACGCACTCCTTAGTGAGGGCAGAATCATACTTACCCCCAAAGGGAAAATCATGAAAGGGGACGGCTCTGTTCTGGTGGGCACCTTCATCGCCAACAGCAAAGGCTTTGGCTTTGTGGAGGTGGAAGGACGCCAGGAAGATTTGTTTATCCCCGCAGACTGCACCGGCGGTGCTTTTCACAAAGACCAGGTGCAGGTGGTACTTCGTCCGGGAACCCGCATGGCAAATGGCACACGATTGCGTCAGGAAGCAGAGGTTACGAAGGTGCTGTCCCATGGCATTACCCAGGTGGTGGGAACCTTTGAACCTTCCAAAACCTTTGGATTTGTGGTGCCCGATGATACGAAGTTACCCTTTGATGTGTTTATCGATGGAAAAAACACCGCAGGAGCGGTGGCGGGACATAAGGTAGTAGCGGAACTTCTGGATTACGGTTCTCCCGGAAAGAAACCGGAGGGGCGCATTGTGGAAATCCTGGGACACATCAATGACCCCGGTGTGGATATTCTGTCCATTGTGCGGGGCTTTGATCTTCCCATGGAATTTGAGGAAAAAGTGTTAAACCAGGCAGCCCGGGTGGCAAAGGAAGTATCAGAGGCAGACTGTGCCGGACGGCTGGACTTGCGGGATATGCAGATGGTCACCATCGACGGGGAAGATGCCAAGGATTTGGACGATGCGGTGAGCCTTACCGTGGACGCGGAAGGGCATTACCGTCTGGGAGTACACATTGCGGATGTGACCAACTATGTCCAGGAGAATTCAGCCCTTGACAGAGAGGCTCTGAAACGGGGCACCAGCGTGTATCTGGTGGACAGGGTGATTCCCATGCTGCCCCATGTACTGTCCAACGGCATCTGTTCCTTAAACGCAGGGGAGGACAGGCTTGCATTGTCCTGTCTTATGACGGTGGACGAAAAGGGAGAAGTCATTGACCACCAGATTGCAGAGACAGTGATTCGGGTAGACCGCAGGATGAGCTATACCAAGGTGAAGAAAATCCTGGAGGACGAAGCCCCGGAGGTGATGGCTGAATATGAACCACTGGTGCCCATGTTCCGGGAGATGGAGAAATTGGCGGCAATTTTGCGTAAGCGCAGACATAAGCGTGGTTCCATTGACTTTGATTTCCCGGAGACAAAAATCCTTCTGGATAAAGAAGGACGCCCCACGGACATTATGCCCTACGAGCGCAACGTGGCAACCAAGCTGATTGAAGATTTCATGCTTCTTGCCAATGAAACGGTGGCGCAGCACTTTTTCTGGATGGAGACACCCTTTGTATACAGAACCCACGGCACTCCTGACCCGGAGAAGATTAAGAAACTCAGCCTCTTTATCCGTAATTTTGGCTATGGACTCAAAACCAGCCAGGAGGAGATTCACCCCAAGGAAATCCAAAAACTCATGGAAAAGATCGAGGGAACGGACGAGGAGGCATTGATCAGCCGTTTGACTCTGCGGAGCATGAAACAGGCGAAATATACTGTGGAGTGCAGCGGGCACTTCGGTTTGGCATGCCAGTATTACTGCCATTTTACCTCTCCTATCCGTCGTTATCCGGATTTGCAGATTCACCGGATTATCAAGGATGAACTCCGGGGGCGTATGAGCGAAGAACGGACAAGCCACTACAGCCAGATTCTGCCGGAGGTAGCAAAACAGTGTTCCACCAAAGAGCGCCGGGCGGACGAGGCAGAACGGGAGACGGATAAGTTGAAGAAAGCCCAGTATATGCAGGAGCGCATCGGGGAGACCTTTGGCGGCGTGATTTCCGGCATTACCGGCTGGGGAATTTATGTGGAACTACCCAATACGGTGGAGGGGCTGATTCACATTGCCACTTTGCCGGATGACTATTATTACTACGATGAAAACGCTTACGAGATGGTGGGTGAGGACAGCGGACGTCGGTTCAAATTAGGGCAACGGGTGAAGGTACTGGTGCGGGAAGTGGACACCATGACCAGAACCGTAAACTTTACCCTGGTGGAGGAATAAGGGAAGAATCACTGGAACGAGGCATAAGGGGACAGTGGAAGTTCGCAGGCGGAAATTCCTCCGTAAAGGTTGAAAAAACACAGAAGTATGGTATGATAATAAATACCGCAGGATTGAGAGGTGAGAGCAGCTTGGCACGGGAAAGCAAACTGGTGGCGAATAACAAAAAAGCCTACCACGATTATTTCATAGAAGAAAAATACGAGGCTGGAATTGCTCTGGCGGGTACGGAAGTGAAATCCCTGCGAATGGGGAAGTGCAGCATCAAGGAGGCTTTTATCCGTATTGAAAATGGAGAGGTCTGGGTGTACGGCATGCATGTCAGCCCCTACGAAAAGGGAAACATTTTCAATAAAGATCCGTTACGCCCCAGAAAATTGCTGCTCCACAAGAAGGAAATCTGGAAACTTCTTGGTAAAATGAAAGAAAAGGGGTATACACTGGTTCCGCTTCAGGTATACTTTAAAGAGGGCAAAGCTAAGGTGGAGATTGGACTTGCCAAAGGTAAGAAACTTTACGATAAGCGTGAGGATATTGCCAAGAAAGACCAACGCAGAGAGGCGGAAAAAGAATTTAAGGTCAGAAACCTATATTAGTGGAAAGATTCTGCCGATATAGTTTCTATATAAACGAATAAGGGCCAGTTAAGGTTTCGACAGGGGTCTTGCAGCTGGAGAAGCTATCCGCAGGCGATGCGTCAAATCGCAAATTAAAATTAAACGCTAACGACAATTTAGCTTACGCTGCCTAGTTGCAGCAGTCCCGCCTAACGCACTCACACGCTAGGGCCGGGGCTTCGACTATGTGAGAAACGACACGGGCTAAGCTTTGCCCCCGTGGGCGTATTATGAAGCTACCAAATCGCATTGGTTGTTCCTTTCTGATGCGGTGAGGGAATGGGGCTTGCCCACAAAAAGGCACTATGATAGTAGAAGGACAGGGAATGGGCTTTTGGACACGGGTTCGACTCCCGTCTGGTCCACTTAAAGCGGTGGAAACGAACGGTTGTCCGACCGCACAAATAGCGGTCTTGAAAAATGTATTCAGTATCATATTGTATGTAGATATGGATGCTGAATACGAAGACGCTACTTCAAATGACACAATTACTTTCAGAATGATACAGGATTGGATATTGTATACTTATGATGTTTCGGTAAGCAATTCTAGTATTACGCAAGTGAAAGAAAAGTGTGGCTTGGATAAATTAAGAATAGATTCAGCTGTGCTTGAATCAAATCCGAAATTGAAAAGCAAGAAAGAAAAATATGTTTTTGATGCATTTAAGTATTTTAAAATTATCAGTTAACGATGCTTGTGATACAGGCATCGTTTTTTTGTGCTCATAAGCGCACACGGGTGTCCTTTTTGAATGAAAGGAGGATGCGAAAAAAGACATTTACATCTCTGTTTTGGATAAAGTTACGTGTTGTAAAATTTAAAGTAATTGATTATAATACAAAAAAGATAATATTTTGATAAAATTACGATAAAATTACAAGGAGGACTATATGATACAGATTAGACCAGTTTCGGATTTAAGAAATAAATTTCCAGATGTGGAAAAGGCAGTTGCATGTGGGGAACCAGTATATCTGACGAAAAACGGTTATGGTGCGATGGTAGTACTCAGTCTGGAGGCATATTCAAGATTAACCGATGGTGTTGAAACAGCTCTCGATGTGGCTGATAAACTTGCAGAGGAAGATGATAAAAGATATACGCATGAAGAAGTTTTCTCTAATCTTAGAAGGAGGATAAATGGCTAGAACAAAATTTATGTGAAAAACTTTGTTATCTATTATGTTGTGATAGATGATGGGAGAGATGACAAGATTATGGAAATAAGAAGATTTTTATATAACAAGCAGGATGCAACGCATTTAGTTTAGAATGAAGTTGGCATATTCCATGGCAGAGGAACATGTGTACATGATAGCTCTTAATGCGGCTACTATTCCAACCGGAGTATTTGAAGTATCACACGGGTGTATAAACAATGCTTTAATTATACCCAGAGAATTATTCCTGCGTGCAGTGCTTGGAATTGTGGTGTTACACAATCACACCAGTGGAGAAATTTCTCCATCCAGAGAGGATGTTGCATCCTGTGACAGGATAAAAGAGGCTGGGGACATTATAGGGATTACGCTCTTTGATTTCATCATTGTAGGGAACGGAAAATTTTTAAGTTTTCGCAAGGAAGGAATGCTGTGGGAGAAGAAGGAGAATTAGCTGATTTATCAGCACTTTTTCACTGTAGAATTTATCAAATTATCATTTTTGTAGACACCGGATATTACTGCTTGTTTTTAAGATGCTGCCCTGCAGCTTTTGTAGGGTGGCAATTTTGGTGGCAATTTAAAAATTCATTTTACGCTCGAAAAATATTTAGGAGAATCAGTACCGATAGTGAAGTGTTGCAGGGAGGAGTATCTTCAAGAAAATTATTTTCATGCTGTGTTTGAAGCAGCAAAGAGTTTATCAGAAAAAGTAATAGAGAAAACAGGTCTTCAGGAGGATGGAACTGCACTGTTTAATACTGCTTTTTCGGTAAATAATCCAAGATTGGCATTAAACGCATTACAAACATCTACTGAAAGAAATTTACAAAATGGATTGAAGGAAATGTTAAATGGCGTTACACATATGGTACGAAATGTAACTGCACATGAACTGAAAATCAAATGGGTTGTAAATGAACAAGATGCAATTGATATTTTAACAACAATTTCCTTTTTACATAAGCAGTTGGATGAGTGCTTTGTGGTTCCACAGCATATAATATAGTTAAAAATACATCCATTTGAGCAATAAGTGATTGTTGAGGACGAAGAAATATGGTATATTTAAAATGAAGAAAGGGTGTGATTGTATGTTAGCAACAAATGCACAACAAGCAATTGAACCAACTGATATTACGAAGTTGGAATTTTATCGTTTGATTGGGGAAGGCTATAAGGCAATGCAGGATGGCAGAACCAGCACGATCGATGAAGTACGAGAAAAACTGAAAAAGAGGAGAGAAGAACGTGGCTAATGTAGTATTTACTGAACCGGCAGAATATGATTTGCTGGACATAGAATACTATATTTTCGTTGACCTTTGCAATCCTCAAGCAGCTCAAAGAATATCTGATGGCATATTAGATGCCGCTGAAAAGTTAAGTGAATATCCAACAGGTCATCCGCTGGTAGACGATGAACTTTTAAGAAGCGTTGGTCTACGAATGACACGCTTTGATAACTACAACATTTTCTATTATTATGATATGCAAAATGATGTAGTGTACATAATCAGAGTTTTGTATAACAAAGTGGATTGGCAAAGTTTATTTAAAAGATAAAATGGCAGGAATCAAGCCTCCAAGTCCTCAAAAGATTTGGAGGTTTTCTCTATCTCTGTAGAAGTTGGTAATTGATAATATATGCAAATTAAGATATAATATGACTACAGATAAACGGAGGTGTTTTTATGCAGGCGTTACAGGAGACGATCAGACCATCAGCAGATTTAAGGAATCATTATAGTGAGATTTCAAAACAGTGCAGGGAAGAAAATGAAGCGGTTATCATTACTGTGAATGGACGGGGCGATACGGTATCTTTGTCATATGAAGAATATAAAAGGATGAAATCACGGATTGAGCTTCTGGAGATTTTAGCGGAAGCAGAGGATGATGTACGGAACGGAAGAGTCGCACCAATCAGTGAGACTTTTGATGATTTAAGACAGATGCTGCGGGAGGGATAGGACTTTGAAATATAAGGTTGTTCGGACAGAAACCGCAGATGCTCAGATCAGAAAGATTATTTTGTATGTGGCGGAGAATTTTGGGAAAGAGGTTGCACTTGAAAAGCTGGAAGAATTGGAACAGAATCTTCTTGATTTAGGTTTATATCCGCAAAAGGGTGTAGAGCCTCGTTATCTGGTACTGAAAAGACAGGGATACAAAGTATTGATACTTAAGAAAAATCTTGTGTTTTATAAGATAAATGAAGAAAAGAAGGAAGTTACGGTTTATGCTGTGGTAGACCAAAGGCAGGATTATCTGAACATCATCAGGGGATTATAAGATACAGCGTGGAAAATTTTAAAATTGGATTGTG